>JALSQY010000055.1 GCA_026985035.1 Methylothermaceae bacterium | reverse complement strand
ACCGGCCAAAGCGGCGCCGGACCCGGGCGTAGTGGCCCGTGGCGATATATTCAGCGCCCAGGTCCATGGCGTAATCGAGGAAAGCCTTAAACTTGATATGCTTGTTGCACAAGATATCCGGGTTGGGCGTTCTGCCCGCGCGGTATTCGGCCAGGAAATGGGAAAACACTTCGTCCCAATATTCGGCTGCGAAGTTGACGGTGATCAGCTCAATTCCCAGTCGTTTGCATACTTGCTCGGCATCTGCCAGATCCTGTAGGGCAGTGCAATATTCGGTGCCATCGTCTTCGTCCCAGTTCTTCATGAACAGGCCGCTGACTTCATGACCTTCTTCCAGTAATTTCCAGGCAGTGACGGAGGAATCGACGCCACCTGACATGCCGACAATGATCTTGCTCATCAGGGTAAAAAAGATTGTAAAAGTGTTAATGGATAACGCCTGCCACTTTCATAGCAGGCAATGGATTCCAGGACGAGCGGACTGCGCAAATGTTGCCGCTTTGTTTCCAGTGCCTGGCGTGTCAGCCAGTGGGTTGTGACGATTTCTTTATCCAATGTTCTGCCTGGATCTCTTTCGGAGACCCGCCCGGTAAAGGCGAAACGAAGAAAAGTCGTTTTTCGGTGGCTGGGTTGCCACAGCTGTACGGCAATTAACCATTGTGGTTCAAAGCTGCGTCCGGTTTCCTCGAGCACTTCTCTGGAAACTGCCTGGAGTAGTGACTCGCCAGGTTCCAAGTGACCGGCAGGCTGATTGAAGACAGGGGTGTTGTCGATTATTTCTTCAACCATCAAATAACGGGCACCCTGCTCGATAATCGCGGCAACAGTAACATTAGGCTTCCAACTCATCATAGACTTTTGATGCTGTTTCAAAACAACTATTCTACTTCAACTGCAAATCAACCTTGCCAAAACACGCGGTTAAGAAAATAATGGCATTGCCTTGTTAAAGACCCACCTGCAGGAGCCGTGATGACCTATCAACTCAAAAGCTTACCGTTTTCGGTAAAGGTGTTATTTTCCTCCTATTTGATCATTATTGCGATTGGATATTTTATTGCTTTATTGCAAATTTTATTTACCCACGGCCTTGCAGACAGCAAGTTCGGACTTTCTATCTCAGATATCGTATATAGTTATTATGGTAACCGTTCCGGATCCAAAATAGAGACCATGCTCAACGGTCCCATGAAGCCATACGCTCCTGCAGAGGACCGTTTCAAGATAATTCAATGGGTGCGCGATGGCGCCAAGCGTGAGGCATATGAGAAAAAAATCAAGCCAATTATCGAGAAACGGTGCGTTGCTTGCCATCATGCCGGAGCGGCCATACCTGACTTCACCAAATTTGAAGAGTTGCACAAGCGCGCGGCAACCGATACAGGCATAACGTTGCAGTCCCTGGTGCGAGTCAGCCACATTCATTTATTCGGTATTGCCTTTATTTTTATGTTTGTGGGGATGATTTTTTGCTTTGCCGCCGGCGTGCCCGAACCCTTGAAAGCCGTAGCCGTGGTCATGCCGTTTCTTTTTCAAATTCTCGATATAGCCTCTTGGTGGCTGACCAAACTCAGTCCCCATTTTGCCTGGCTCGTCATTGCCGGGGGGGCTGGTATGGCCATGGCCTTTGTTTTTATGTGGATCATCTCCATGTATGAAATGTGGATTCTTCCCATTCACGATAAAATGCGTAATAGAATTAAAACAGAATCCCTTACGGCGTATATGCGCCGTAAAGACTGAACCAGTAGGCAAATCAAAGGTCTTAACGGAAAACAGTACCAGTGGTGGACAAAAAGCATTTTCTGAAACAAGTCATAGCGCATCGTGCCATGGCGCAATATAATGACGACAAGGTGGATGACGGCGGCACTGCAGTTCAGGAAGTCAAGCCCAAACTCAAGCAACCGCCGCTTTTTAGAGTAATCTTATTGAATGACGACTTTACACCCATGGATTTTGTTGTCGAGGTGCTGATGCAGTTTTTTGCCATGAGTGAAGAAAAGGCGACGCAAGTGATGCTGCATGTCCATACGCGCGGCGTAGGGGTGTGCGGCGTGTTCTCCAGGGATGTGGCGGAAACCAAGGTTGAGCAGGTAAATGAATATTCCAGGCGCCATCAGCATCCGCTGCTGTGCACCATGGAAGAAGTATAGGTAACAGGCGACATGCTAAGCAAAGAGTTGGAGCAATCACTAAATTCGGCGTTTAAACACGCCCACGACAAACGTCATGAATACATTACCGTGGAACATCTCCTGCTGGCGATGTTGGATAATACTTCGGCCGTGGAAGTCCTCAAGGCCTGTGGTGGCAATGTAGAGCAGCTGCGGCGAGAACTCTATCAATTCCTTGATGAAACAACCCCCCTGATTCCACCAGGAATAAACCGGGAGACTCAGCCCACATTGGGTTTTCAGCGTGTATTGCAGCGGGCCGTGTTTCATGTGCAATCATCAGGGAAAAAAGAAGTTACGGGTGCCAATATTCTGGTCGCCATTTTCAGCGAGCAGGATTCCCATGCCGTTTATTTATTGCACAAGCAAGATATCACTCGCCTGGATGTTGTGAACTTCATCTCCCACGGCATCTCAAAAGTCAAAGATGAATCGGAAAACGACACCCATTCCCAGGATATGAGTGAAGCCGCGGAAGACAGCCCTGGCAGCAATGCTTCCAGTAATCCACTGGAAATGTATGCCACCAATTTGAATGAAGCCGCCAGAGTCGGGCGAATTGACCCGCTGATTGGCCGTGAATTGGAAATAGAGCGTACTATCCAAGTGTTATGCCGGCGACGTAAAAACAATCCGTTGCTGGTCGGTGAGGCAGGTGTTGGCAAAACCGCGATTGCCGAAGGGTTGGCCAAAAAGATTGTCGAAGAAGAAGTGCCCGAAGTGCTGACCGAGGCCGTGATCTATGCCTTGGATCTCGGGGCGTTGGTGGCCGGCACGAAATACCGCGGGGATTTCGAGAAGCGGCTCAAGGCGCTGCTGGCACAGCTTAAAAAACAACCCGAGGCCATTCTTTTCATTGATGAGATTCATACAATTATCGGCGCGGGGTCGGCGTCGGGCGGAGTAATGGATGCTTCGAACTTGATCAAGCCGGTTTTGGCTTCGGGGGAATTGCGCTGCATAGGTTCAACCACCTATCAAGAATACCGGGGAATTTTCGAGAAAGATCGTGCCTTGGCTCGGCGTTTCCAGAAAATCGATGTGCATGAACCCAGCGTCGAGGAGACCTTTGAGATCCTCAAGGGGCTCAAGACCCGCTTTGAGGAACATCACGCGGTCAAATATACCGAGGCGGCGCTGAAAACAGCCGCCGAGTTATCCGCCCGGTACATCACAGATCGCCATCTACCAGATAAAGCTATCGATGTCATTGACGAAGCTGGTGCGCGTCAACGTTTGATGCAGGAAGAAGATCGTAGCGAATTCATCGATATTGAAGAGATTGAACATATTGTCGCGAAAATCGCGCGAATCCCGCCAAGGACCGTTTCCGCCAGCGATAAAGACAAGCTGAAAGACCTGGAGAAAAACCTGAAAATGCTGGTATACGGTCAGGATAAGGCAATCGCAACCTTGTCCGCGGCCATAAAACTGGCCCGGGCCGGCTTATCCACCGAGCAAAAGCCAATAGGCGCGTTTTTATTGGCGGGGCCAACCGGTGTAGGGAAGACCGAAGTCACCCGCCAATTGGCCAAATTGTTGGGAGTAGAGCTGATTCGTTTTGATATGTCTGAATACATGGAAAGGCATACCGTTTCCCGCTTAATTGGGGCACCTCCAGGTTATGTTGGTTACGACCAAGGAGGGTTGCTGACGGAAGAGGTCAATAAACACCCCCATGCAGTCTTGCTTTTGGATGAAATCGAAAAAGCCCATCCGGATGTCTTCAATTTGCTACTCCAAGTGATGGACCATGGTACGCTTACCGATAACAATGGCCGCAAGGCAGACTTCCGCAACATTATTTTGGTGATGACTACCAATGCCGGAGCTTCCGAGTCGAGCCGCGCTTCCATTGGCTTCACTACCCAAGATCACACCACAGATAGTATGAAGGTGATCGAAAAAACCTTTACCCCCGAGTTCCGGAATCGGCTCGATGCCGTGGTGCAGTTCAATCCTCTTTCAAGGGATATTATCGGGCAGGTAGTGGACAAATTTATTTTCGAGCTGGAATCACAATTGGCTGACCGCGGTGTGACGCTACAATTGACGCCTCAAGCGCGGGAATGGCTGGCGGAAAGGGGCTATGACCCGCAAATGGGTGCCAGACCCATGGCGAGGGTAATTCAAGAGCATGTTAAAAAGCCCTTGGCGGAAGATCTGCTTTTTGGTCGGCTGGCGGAAGGCGGGCACGTAAAGTTTTATATCCAGAATGGAGAGTTGCGCTTCTCGATTGAAGATAAAAAACCCGTGACCCCGGCGTAAAGGTTGCGCAGGATTTATTTGAGGCGAAAGGTAATCCGGCCTTTGCTTAAATCATAAGGGGTCATTTCCACTTTGACCCGGTCTCCGGTAAGGATGCGGATGTAGTGTTTGCGCATCTTGCCGGAGATATGCGCGGTAATCACGTGGTCATTATCCAGTTTGACCCTGAACATGGTGTTAGGAAGCGTCTCTATGACGGTTCCTTCCATTTCGATGACGTCTTCTTTAGCCATAAGTCTTGGTACTTCTGTAAGGATCCATTGAGAAAGCCAGAATCATACCACAAGCACTGATGCTGGACTACTACCGAAGCCGGCTTTAACGAAGGCCGGCAGCAGAATTCGGGAACAATTTCAATCCGTAATGCGGTCGGGCTTGATGACGAAAACCCTGATACTCTCGCACACTCTTCGGCTTATCAAGCAAGGCTCGGACTTTTGGCATTACTATTGGCGCCGCTTTGGTGAAAGCCATTGTACCCATAGTGCCGCGGCGCTTTCTTACACAACCCTGTTAGCATTGGTGCCGTTAATGGCGGTTTCGCTGGCGGTTTTCGCTGCTTTCCCGGCCTATCAAGAAATTAGCGCCAAATTACAGGATTTCCTGTTCGAGAATTTGGTGCCGGCAGCCCGCGAAACCATACAAAGCTATTTCTACACCTTTGCGGAAAAGGCAAAAAAACTCACGGGCCCTGGGATTATCTCTTTGATTGCAACGGCTTTGTTGCTAATGGCTACTATTGAGAAATCCCTGAATGTGATCTGGGGCGCGCGCCCTTACAAAGCCTTTATTCGCCGCTTCTTGATGTATTGGTCCGTATTGACGTTGGGGCCGCTACTTATAGGCGCTGGTATCGCCATTACTTCCCAATTTATCGCCACCCCCTGGTTTACGGAGGCAGCACGGCCTCTAGCAGAAAAATCGATTTGGCTTAAATTGTTACCTTTTGTGCTGGAGGCATTTGCTTTCTCCTTGCTTTTTCAAATTGTCCCCAATGCCAAAGTGCGGGTGAGTTATGCTGTCATTGGTGGTGTCGTTAGCGCCGTTTTATTCGAAGTGGCCAAAGCGAGCTTTGCCTTTTACATCACCCACTTTCCCACTTATGAGGCTATTTATGGCGCCTTGGCCGCAGTGCCAATTTTCCTGGTATGGCTGTATGTCTCCTGGATAGTCACGCTTATGGGCGCTCAGTTCACCTATTGCCTTCATACTTTCCGTTATGGAGTTGCAGATGAGTCGGCAGCCGACGCTGTCCATGATTTGTTACTAGCCTACCGGGTGCTGAGGGGTGTCTGGTTGGGGCAATGTCAAAGCCGGCTTTTGACAACGGATGAGATAGCAGAGCAATTCCCGAAAATTTCGGAGGCAGCCATTGTGAAAACGCTCGAGATTCTGCAACAGAATCATTGGGTGGTAGAGGATCAGGAAGGGCGTTGGCTTTTATTAAGAGACCCGCATATTGCTACTTTATTGGCGCTTTACGCCAGCCATGCCTATGTGCTCCCGGATTCTGCCAGCAGTGATACAGAATTGCAGAGCCATTTAGCGCCGGTGGATAAAGCTATTCAGCAATATTTTGATGTGCCATTGGCGAAGCTTTTTTCAGAAGCGCTTGACGTAAAACAGAATTCTAGGATAACTTAACTGACTATTTTTCATTCGGCGAGTGTAAGAAAATCCAATGATGCAACTAGGGAATTTCGGAACATGTCAGAGGTTGCCTGGCTTTCTTACCTGTTTTAAACCATGCAATAGTTTTGGTGAGTCCAAGTGGAGTTGAGCGGCGCGGAAATTGTAGTCCAATGCCTGAAGGACGAAGGGGTTGAATTTATCTTCGGCTATCCTGGCGGGGCGGTTTTGCACATTTATGATGCCTTGTTTGGCCAGGAAGATGTCAAGCACGTCCTCGTCCGCCATGAACAAGGGGCAACCCATATGGCTGACGGTTATGCGCGTGCCACGGGAAGGCCCGGCGTTGTTTTGGCCACTTCCGGTCCCGGCGCCACCAACCTGGTCACGGGTATTGCCACAGCCTATATGGACTCCATTCCGCTGGTGGTATTGACAGGCCAGGTACCCAGTCCGGTGATTGGCAGTGATGCCTTTCAGGAGTGTGATACCGTCGGCATCACTCGTCCTTGTGTCAAGCATAATTTTTTGGTCAAGGACCGCCGCAAATTGGCCGAAACCATCAAAAAAGCTTTTTATATTGCCACCACCGGGCGTCCGGGACCGGTATTGGTGGATATTCCCAAAGACATTACCGATCCGGCAATCAAAGTGCCCTACCATTACCCGGACAAGGTTTCTTTGCGGTCCTACAAACCGAAGATTGAGGGTAATCACCGCCAGATCAAAAAAGCCGCCGACCTGATTCTCGAAGCCAAGAGGCCGATGATCTATTCCGGGGGTGGCGTTGTATTGGGTGAGGCCGCCACTGAATTGACAGAACTGACCCGCTACCTGGGATTTCCTATTACAAACACGCTAATGGGGTTGGGAGCCTATCCTGGCACGGACCGCCAATTCCTTGGTATGCTGGGGATGCACGGCACTTATGAAGCCAACATGGCGATGCACGAATGCGATGTCCTGATTGCTATCGGTGCCCGTTTTGACGATCGTGTCACAGGCAAGCTCAGTGAGTTTTGTCCTTATGCAAAGATTATTCATATTGACGTGGATCCCGCTTCCATCGCCAAGACTGTTCCTGTGGACATCCCGATTGTCGGCCAGGTCAAACCAGTCCTTGCCGATTTAATTACTATCCTCAAGGCGTCTGGAAAACAGCCCGATCCTGATGCCTTGGCAAGTTGGTGGAGGAAAATTGAGAGTTGGCGAGCGTTAGGCTGCTTGAAATATCCCCAGGATAGTCCATTGATCAAACCCCAATATGTCATAGAGCAATTGTGGCAACAGGTCCCCGATGCCTATGTGACTTCTGACGTGGGGCAGCATCAGATGTGGGTGGCGCAGTACTTCAAATTTGACCAGCCCCGCCATTGGATCAACTCCGGCGGGCTTGGAACCATGGGGTTTGGAATGCCGGCAGCGATTGGCGTCAAACTGGCGTTTCCCGACCAACCGGTTGTGTGTGTCACCGGCGAAGCAAGCATTCAGATGTGCATTCAAGAGTTATCGACGGCCTTGCAATATAAAGCCCCGATTAAAATAGTCAATCTCAACAATCGTTATATGGGGATGGTGCGCCAGTGGCAGGAATTCACCTATGAAAGCCGTTATTCCCATTCCTACATGGATACTCTTCCAGATTTCGTCAAGTTGGCCGAAGCCTACGGCCATGTGGGGATGCGGATAGAAAAGCCCGAGGACGTGAAGCCTGCCTTGGAGGAGGCGTTCAAGCTGAAAGACCGGCTAGTGTTCATGGATTTCATCACAGATCGCACCGAGAATGTTTATCCCATGGTCGAGGCGGGCAAGGCCCAACACGAAATGCGCCTTCCGCCCTGGCTGTCCTCCGACAGGGAGTTGGCCTGATGCGACATATTATTTCTTTGTTACTAGAGAATGAGGCCGGAGCATTGTCGCGGGTGTCGGGCTTGTTTTCCGCCCGCGGCTACAACATTGAAGCCTTGACTGTCGCGCCTACCGAGGATCCGACCTTATCGCGGATGACGATTGTGACCCGGGGCGATGACCGGATCATAGAGCAAATCACCAAACAGCTCAATAAACTGATAGATGTGGTCAAACTCATCGATATTTCCGAGGCCAACCATATTGAGCGTGAGTTGATGTTGCTCAAGGTGCGCGCCAAAGGGCCGGCAAGGGAAGAAATCAAGCGTTTGGCGGATATTTTCCGAGGCAGGATATTGGATGTGACAGGATCCACTTATGTCATTGAGGTGACCGGTAACAGCGCCAAGCTGGATGCTTTTATCGATAACCTGGATAATAGCTTGATTTTGGAGCTGGCGCGTTCAGGCCCAACCGGTATGTTGCGCGGCGAAAAATCATTACACTTATAAACTCATTGGGTGGCTGGTGTGCCATCCCTAACCTAAAAAAAGAGGGAATTCATGCAGGTTTATTACGACAAAGACGCTGATCTTTCCATTATTCGAAGCAAGAAAGTGACCATCATCGGTTACGGTTCCCAAGGCCATGCCCATGCCAATAACCTAAAAGATTCCGGTGTGGATGTAACTGTTGGCTTGCGGCCCGGTTCTGGCTCTTGGGATAAAGCTGAGAAGGCGGGTTTGCAAGTAATGCCGGTTGCCGATGCGGTCAGTGGTGCTGATGTGGTCATGGTTCTGGCGCCTGATGAACACCAACCGAAGCTGTATCGCGAAGAAATCGAACCCAATATCAAACAAGGTGCGGCCTTGGCCTTCGCTCACGGTTTCAATATTCATTTTCAGCAAATCGAACCCCGCAGCGACCTCGATGTTATCATGATTGCGCCTAAGGGGCCTGGGCACTTGGTACGCTCTACCTACACTCAAGGCGGCGGCGTACCGACTTTAATCGCGGTTTATCAGAATGCCTCGGGACAAGCCAAGGAGCTTGCCTTATCCTACGCTTCTGCCAATGGCGGCGGCCGGGCGGGCATTATCGAAACGAATTTCCGGGAAGAAACGGAAACCGATCTCTTTGGCGAACAGGCGGTGCTTTGCGGTGGTGCCACTGCTCTGGTGCAAGCAGGATTTGAGGTCTTGACCGAGGCGGGTTACGCTCCGGAGATGGCCTATTTCGAATGTTTACATGAACTCAAATTGATTGTCGATCTCATGTATGAAGGCGGTATCGCCAATATGCGCTACTCCATCTCCAATACCGCAGAATATGGCGATCTGACCCGTGGTCCCAGAGTGATCAATGAAGAAACCAAGGAAGAAATGCGCAGAATTCTAAAGGAAATTCAAAACGGCGAATTCGCCCGGGAGTTTATCCTGGAAAATCAAGCAGGCTCTCCCACTTTAAAAGCAAAGCGCCGCTTGGGCCGTGAACATCCAATTGAGAGTGTTGGAGCCAAGCTCCGGGATATGATGCCGTGGATAAAATCCAATAAGTTAGTGGATATGGAGAAGAATTGAAAGCGTATTCATCTTCCAGTTTCTCTTGTAAGAATCTAGCTTTCTCTCAACTGCCGCCTAATTTTTCAGCGGCAGTTTTTATTTGTAATCTTGGTTTTGCTTGGATGTTTTGAGTCAAAATACCATCCCAAGTCCGCCAACGAAAGAGTTTTGCAATATGGTCAATCCCCCCCCTCATGAGACTGGGGTAGTTGGCAATTATCAATAAATTAGGTGAGTAGAAAAAGCCCTGTGAATTCTGTTAAAACACCTCCAGTAAAACGGCGCCGTGGCATTTATTTGCTTCCCAATCTTTTTACCACAGGCTGCCTCTTTTGCGGATTTTATGCCATCACCGCGGCAATGAATGGCCGGTTCGATTATGCCGCTTTTTCCATTTATGCGGCCATGGTCATGGATGGTCTGGATGGCCGGGTCGCCAGGCTCACGCACACCGAAAGCGATTTCGGCGCGGAATATGACAGCCTGTCCGACATGATTTCCTTCGGCATTTCTCCAGCCTTGGTGATGTATTTATGGTCGCTCTCATCTCTGGCCAAGCTGGGTTGGTTTGCTGCTTTTGTCTATGCCGCAGCTACCGCTTTGCGGTTGGCGCGCTTCAATACGCAGCTGGCTGCACAAGACAAACGGTATTTTCAGGGGCTTCCCAGCCCCTCGGCGGCGGCCATCGTCGCCGGACTGATCTGGATAGGGGAAACTTACGGTTTGGCCGGTGAAGCATTGCGCTACATCGCAGTAGTGGTGACCACGGCTGCCGCTTTACTGATGGTAAGTAACATTCGCTATTATAGTTTCAAGGAAATAGATGTTCGCGGGCGCATTCCGTTTGTCGTCGCCATTGCGCTTATGTTGGGGTTTGCCGTGGTATTTACTAATCCCCCATTGATGTTGTTTTTGATTTTTGCCAGCTACGCGCTGTCGGGCCCTTTTATGACGCTATTGTTGTTGCGCAAGCGCCGGCTGGCAAAGCGCCGAGGTTAAAAGGTCACTTGGAAAATTCCTGGATAAAGAGTATATTTAAATAAATCAAAGTATTATAGAACAAAGCGCATGAGATGGTTCCCCTGCCCGGTCTTTTTAATAGCTGCCTTGCAGTCGTTTCCTCGCGCTTGCGTTATTTTTTTGGTTACGCGTCTGCTGCCCCGCCTGGGGCATTAACTGATTGATTCAATCCATCATAATTTTCCAATATCAAGACGCAATACCAAAGGAAATCCATCCATGAAAGAAAAGTTGATTATTTTTGACACCACCTTGCGCGATGGCGAACAAAGTCCTGGCGCCTCCATGAATAAAGACGAGAAAGTCCGGATTGCCAGGGCGCTGGAGCGGCTCAAAGTCGATGTGATTGAAGCGGGCTTTCCGGCCGCCAGCCAAGGGGATTTCGAGGCGGTGCAAGCGGTGGCCCAAGCAGTGAAAGGGAGTGCCATTTGCGGTCTGGCCCGGGCCTTGAATAAAGATATTGAAAGGGCTGGTGAAGCATTAAAGCCCGCGCAACGAGCCCGTATTCATACCTTCATTGCGACTTCGCCCATTCACATGGAGCGCAAATTGCGCATGAGCCCGGATCAAGTTGTGGAACATGCGGTTGCAGCGGTCAAATTGGCGCGGCGTTTTACTGATGATGTGGAATTTTCTCCAGAAGACGCTGGCCGCTCCGAAGAGGATTTTCTTTGCCGTATTCTGGAAGCTGTGATTGATGCTGGCGCCACCACAGTCAATATTCCAGATACGGTGGGCTACAGCCTGCCCCATGAGTTTGGCGGCATGATTGCGCGTTTGCGTTCTAGGATTCCCAATTCGGATAAAGCAATATTCTCTGTCCATTGCCACAACGATTTAGGGTTGGCGGTGGCCAATTCATTATCAGCGGTTTTAAATGGCGCCCGTCAAATTGAGTGCACTATCAATGGATTGGGAGAGCGCGCCGGTAACGCGGCTCTTGAGGAGGTGGTCATGGCCATCAAGACCCGCCAGGATGCATTTCCTTGCGATACCTCTATAGAAACCCGGGAAATTGTCCCTTGCTCGAAATTGGTGGCCAGTATTACCGGATTCCCAGTACAACCGAATAAGGCTATTGTCGGCGCAAATGCGTTTGCCCACGAATCGGGGATCCATCAAGACGGTGTCCTCAAAAGCCGCGAAACTTATGAAATCATGCGGGCCGAAGACGTGGGCTGGAGCGCCAACCGCATGGTGTTGGGCAAACACTCGGGGCGCAATGCTTTTCGAACCCGGATGAAAGAATTGGGCATTGAATTCGACTCCGAAGAGGCACTTAACGATGCCTTTGCTCGCTTCAAGCAATTGGCGGACAAAAAGCACGAGATTTTTGACGAAGACTTGCAAGCGCTGATCAGCGAGCAAATCTTCGAGGCTGAATCGGAATGGGTGAAGTTGATTTCCTTGCATGTCTGCGCCGATACCGGTGAGATTCCCAGATCGGAAGTGGTAATCAAGGTTGACAGTGAGGAAAAACGCGGTCATTCAGAAGGCAGCGGCGTGGTTGATGCGACTTTAAAAGCGATTGAGTCGTTGGTGCAAACCGGCGCTGATTTATTACTCTATTCGGTCAACAATATTACCTCGGGCACGGATGCTCAGGGGGAAGTAACGGTACGATTGGAGAAAGCGGGACGTATCGTCCAGGGACAAGGGGCTGATACCGATATCGTCATTGCTTCGGCCAAAGCCTACGTCAATGCCGTCAATAAATTACTGAGTTCTAACAGGCGCCAACATCCCCAGGCCGGAAATGTATGAATGCAAGACAGATTGCTTATTTACAGGCAATGGGTATCCCCGTCTGGATTCAGCGTCAGCTATCTTCACCGGAAGCCGGGATGGAAACCGTAAGCTCTGAGGCAGATGAATGGATGCGGTTGGAGCAAGAAGTCGCGGCTTGTGTCAAGTGTCCGCTACATAAGAGCCGTACCCAGACCGTTTTTGGCGTGGGCAACAAAAATGCCGACTGGATGTTGATTGGGGAAGCGCCGGGAGAGCAAGAGGATTTACAAGGCGAGCCTTTTGTTGGAAGGGCGGGGCAATTGTTGAATGAAATGTTGCGGGCGCTGCGGCTCTCAAGGGAAGATGTCTATATTGCCAATATTCTCAAGTGCCGGCCACCGGCTAATCGAGACCCCAAACCGGAAGAAGTTGCCGCTTGCGAGCCTTATTTGAAGCGCCAGATTGCTTTGGTGCAACCACAGATCATTCTTGCCGTGGGCAGGATTGCCGCCCAGAATTTGCTTAAAACTTCGCAGCCCCTTTCCCGTCTTAGAGGGAAGATTCATTCCTATGACGATATTCCGGTCGTCGTGGTTTATCATCCTGCGTATCTGCTGCGGAATCCCGTTGCCAAACGCCAAGCATGGGAAGATTTAAAGTTAGCCTTGCGGGTATATTCAGAGAAAATGAGCGTGGCCGATGGATAAGTTGACGAGCATGAAAGTATTTGCCACGGTTGCCAAATCCGGCAGTTTCGCTGCTGCCGCCAAGGATTTGGGTATCTCCAGGGCCATGGCCACCAAGCATGTGATGCACTTGGAAAACACTCTGGGCGTTCGCTTGTTAAACCGCACTACCCGCCGCATCAGCTTGACTGAAGCCGGAGCGTCCTATTTGGAGCGTTGCCTGCAGATTCTCGAAGATATTGAAGAAACAGAGTTGGCGGTAACGCAGCTGCATACCGAGCCGCAAGGCTTGTTGCGAATGTCGACGCCGCCTTTTTTTGGCACTTTTCATCTTGCGCCAACGATTGCCGCCTATTTGGCGCAACACCCCAAAGTACGGGTGGATTTGATGGTTCGTGGCGGCACGGTTGATGTCGTTTCTGAAGGACTGGATTTGGCCATTTGCCTGGGAGAGCTGCCCGATTCCAGTCTGATTGCCCGGAAACTGGCCAGTTCGCCCAGGATTGTTTGTGGTGCATCCTCCTACTTTGAGAAACATGGTATTCCTAAAACGCCTCAAGACCTGAAGCATCATAACTGTCTGATCAACTGGGGGTTTGAGCCGCATGATCACTGGAAATTCAATAGCCCCGATGGCGAGCCTATTGTCGTTAAGGTTTCTGGCACCATGCAAGCCAATACGGCCGACCCATTACGGCTGGCATCCATCCATGGATTGGGGCTTGTCGTCTTGCCTACATACATTGTCGGGCAGGACCTTCGCAAAGAACGCCTGCAAGCGGTATTGGAAGACTACGCATTGCCCTCGATGGATATCTATGCTGTCTATCCCCACCGCCGCCATCTGTCGGCTAAAGTCAGAACGTTTCTCGATTTTCTCGCCGAACGTTTACATCCCATTCCTTATTGGGAAGACTGGAGAGTGGCATAGCAATGGAGAGAAGACGTTTTCCACGTATCGAGGTTGAGATCCCGGCCACGATCAATCTGCCGTCTGGAATTCAGGTGCCGGTCCGGATCCGAGACTTGTCATCCGCCGGCTTGCAAATTCAGTGTGATGCCATTGACAGTGAAAGGATCGCGCCTGATGGCAATCATCTGCGCCAAGGCCAGCCTGTGGAAGCATCGGTTGCCTTTAATCTGGTTCAAGACAATTTTTGTTTGGATTGTCGGCTGGTGTTTGTTCGCCGGGCGTCTCAAGATCTTTATGTGATTGGATTGCGTTACACCGATCCCTTGCAAGATGATCTGATTCGTTTGATTCGGCTTCTGCCGAAGTTGTGAAGGTCACGATTCGATAGCTTCCAAAAGCTTGTCCCGCAACGCCTGTTTGAGTGCCTCCGATGTCAATGGGCGTTTATCTTTGTCCAGATAAAATACATCCTCGGCCCGGCTTCCCAAAGTGGCAATTCTGGCCTCATGGACCCGTAATCCGAAATAATCGAAGACAGCGCCTATTTTGGAGAGTAAGCCCGGCCGGTCGGTGGTAATAAGCTCCAGGATGGTATGGGCGTTTTTGGGATCAGGCGGAAAGCGAATCTCGACAGGTATGGAAAAGTGTTGTAGTTGCCGGGAGGGTCGCCGCTCGATGCGGAAGCACGGCTCTCGAGGTTCCTTCAAGCATCGCTTCAAGCGGTATCCAATTTGCTGCTCCCGGCTCAATTCCGAAATAGGTCTGCCATCACTTTCCAACACCGAAAAACGGTCGATTACATAACCATCGGTGGTGGTTTCCAGCTGCGCGGCGAGGATGGTCAATCCCAATTGGTCTAAAAGGGCGACGGTTTGTGAGAAAATCAATGGCCGGTCTTTCATGTATACCAGGATTTCAGCGCTTCCCCGCCGGGTTTGTGGGAGCGTAAGAATCAGCGGCAGATCGTCTTCGGTAGCCTCCGCGATGGCCAGAGTTTGCCATGCGCACTCTTCGGGCAGGCAACGCAAAAAATAAGAATTGCTGAAATATTGCCACACACGATCAATGGCAGAATCTGGCAAGCCCATGGTATGAAGCAACGAGCGGGCTGCTTGTTGAATTTGAATGACTTCTTCCTCTTTGCTGAGGGGTGCTTCTTCCTCGAGCCGCAGAACTCGCCGGGTGGCCATGTAAAGCTCGCGCAATAGAGAATCCCGCCATGAATTCCACAGACTGGGATTGGTGCCGCGGATATCGGCAACCGTGAGAAGATATAAGTGATTGAGCCGGTTTTCATTGCCGACGGTCCGGGCAAATTCCTGGATGACTTCAGGGTCGCTGATGTCTTTGCGTTGTGCCGTTATGGACATCAGTAAGTGGTTTTTAACCAGCCAACAGACCAGTTGGGTATCGTGGGGGGGCAGGTTATGCCGCTCACAAAAATGCCGCGCCAAGACCTCGCCGACTTTTGAATGATCCCCTTCCCTGCCTTTGCCAATATCGTGATACAAGCCAGCGATATAGAGCAATTCCGGTTTGGGAATGAGAGGGAAAATATCGCTGCACAAGGGGAGTTCGTGGTGAAATTCAGCGATGGCCATACGGCGTAAATTTCTTACCACAAATAGCGTGTGTTCATCGACGGTGTAGGTGTGAAACAGATCGTATTGCATGCGCCCGACAATATGGGCAAACTCCGGGAGATAGGCCGCCAGGATACCGTCGCGATTCATGCGCCGGAATTGATGGGTGACCCCTTCTGAACGGCGAAGCATCTCCAGGAATAACTCGCAGGCCCGGGGATCTTTTCGGAAAGCTTCGTCGATAAGAGGAAGATGCTGGCGAATGGCGCGGATGGTATGGGCGCGGATGCCTTTAAGCTCAGGATTTCTTTGCAAGTGCAAATAAATTTCCAGCAATCCTAGCGGATAGGATTGAAAAACCTTGGGGTGGCGGACTTCAATATACTGATTGACCGCTTGAAAGTGTTTATCCAATGGTACTGGCTGCTTCTCAAAATCCGGAGATAGCGTTTCTCCCAGTTGCTGGAGGAGGATTTCATTAAGCCTTTGCACGCTCAGCGCAGTCCGGTAGAAGGTTTGCATGAAGGCTTCGACAGGGGCATTACCTTCTCCTTCATAACCGAACCACTCTGCCAGGGTTCTTTGGAAGTCGAATAATAGTCTATCCTCACAGCGGCCGGTGACCGTATGCAAAGCAAATCGAATCCGCCACAAATGGGTCTGACTTTGGCGGAATTCCTGGTATTCGGACTCGGTCAAATAGCCCCGCCCCACCAGCTCATGGAGCGTGTCGGTATTGAAATGCCGCTTGATGACCCAGGCAATGGTTTGGATGTCGCGCATGCCGCCTGGTCCTTCCTTGATATTGGGTTCCAGGTTATAGGCGGTATCGTGATATTTGGCGTAACGGTCGGCCTGCTCTTTTAATTTGGCTTGATAAAACGCCAGGGATGGCCAAATCCGGTCAGGCGTGATGCCTTGTTTCATCGCACAAAATAAAGCATCATCGCCACCGAGCAAGCGCGCATCCATGAGATTTGTGAGTACCGTCTGGTCCTTATTTGCCTCTTCGATACACCCGCTGACGCTGCGGACGCTATGGCCCGGTTTTAAGCCAATATCCCACAAATAAGTAAATAGTTCGCTCAAAGCCTGTTTCAGTTGGCTTGAAACAGGCTCGTTGATGAGCACCAATAAATCGATATCCGAATGGGGATGTAATTCCTGCCGGCCGTAACCACCCACGGCGATAAGGGCAGAGTGATTGTTGACCCCGGCGAGGAAGTGCTGCCAGCAGCCGATCAGCAGCTGATCGATAAATTGAGAGCGGGCTTTGAGTAAGCTGTCAACCGCTTCCCCTTCGTGAAACCGGCGTTCAAGTTCGTGGTGAAAGGTTTGCAGCAGGGACCGGGTATGAGGGATTTCGTTAATCATTCAGTCGCAGTCCGAGGGAATTCCTCGTCTGAACGCAGGGTGAGCACCTCGAATCCATTTTCAGTGACAGCAATCGTGTGTTCCCACTGAGCCGATAAACTACGATCCTTGGTGACAACGGTCCAACCATCGGCAAGCATTTTGATATGGCGTTTGCCTGCATTGATCATGGGTTCAATAGTGAATGTCATGCCTGGCTCAAGAATAATGCCTGTATCCGGAGTACCATAGTGCAACACCTGAGGTTCTTCATGAAATTTTTTTCCGATACCATGGCCGCAAAACTCACGTACCACGGAATACCCTTTGGCTTCGGCAAATTTTTGTATCACATGACCGATCAGGCCAAGGTCGATGCCCGGGCGAACTTCCCGAATCGCTAAATACATCGCCTCTTGCGCCACTTGGACCAGGCGTTTGGCCCTGGGTTGCACGTCGCCGACAAAAAACATTTGGCTGGTATCGCCGTGATAACCGTCTTTGATCACGGTGATATCAATATTGATGATATCGCCTTTTTTTAACCGTTTATGGCCTGGGATCCCATGACAAACTTGATGATTGACAGAGGTGCAAATGGATTTGGGGAAGCCTTTGTAATTCAATGGCGCAGGGATGGCTTTCTGCTCATTGACAATATAGTTGTGACAGAGTTGATTGAGCTCTTCAGTGGTCACCCCGGGTTTGACAAAGGGTGCGATCATTTCCAACACTTCCGCGGCCAAGCGGCCGGCAATACGCATTTTGTCGAGTTCCTCCGGGCTTTTGATGGAAATCCCCCGGTTGCTGAGGCGCCTTTGTCCTTGTTTCATGATTTCGTTGCCTTCTTGATGCTCCAAAGCGGAGCTGCCATTGTAGAAAAATGTATTTTTATGGTATAAAGAAAAGCTATTTTAGCAATATTCCACACACCTATCGACACAATCGGCGGGGTGCTTGTTCCTTGGCAGGGACAAGTCTCTGGTTGGGGTAGGTGGAGGCTTAACCCTAAATCATTTAAGGAGAAAACATGGCAGATGTCACAATGCGCCAACTGCTGGAAGCTGGCGTGCATTTTGGTCACCAAACCCGTTACTGGAATCCCAAAATGGCCCCTTATATTTTCGGGGTTCGGAGCGGTATCCATATCATCAATTTAGAAAAGACGCTTCCCATGCTGCGCGAAGCCATGAAGTTCTTGGAGGAAACCGCTGCGAACCGGGGCGTGGTGTTATTCGTAGGCACCAAAAAAACCGCCCGCAAGGCGGTGCAAGAAGAAGCGACCCGCTGTGGCATGCCCTATGTCAATTATCGCTGGCTCGGCGGTACCCTGACCAACTTCAAAACGATCCGCCAGTCTGTCAAGCGCTTGAAAGAACTGGAAACCATGCGAGATGATGGAACCCTGCAACGGTTTAGCAAAAAAGAAGCGTTACACATGATGCGGGAACTGGAAAAACTGGAGCGAAGTCTTGGCGGCATCAAGGATATGGATGATATCCCGGATGTTTTGTTCGTGCTTGACGTGGGCCAGGAAAAAATCGCAGTAAACGAAGCCAAGAAACTCGGCATTCCCGTGGTTGGCGTCGTGGATACCAATAATGACCCCAGTAGTGTTGACTATATCGTTCCGGGCAATGATGATTCGATCCGCGCCATCCAGCTTTATTGCCAATTGGCAGCCACCTCAATTCTTGAAGGAAAGGCCAGCCAGGCGGAATTGATGACATCGGAAGATGAATTTGTGGAAATGGCGGAGGCACCTGAAGCATCCCAGGCTGAAGCCGAGGGGGAGGTGCCTGCTGACGCTGAACCGACTCAGCCCGCTGCATGAATGTTCTAGGAAAATTGAGAAGTGAAAATAGCAAGTTTGTTGAGGTAACCAAGCGATGACGAAAATAACCGCGGCAATGGTGAAAGAGCTGCGCCAAAGGACGGGTTCCGGCATGATGGAATGCAAAAAGGCATTGACGGAAGCCGGAGGTGATATAGAAGCAGCCATAGAGCAAATGCGCAAATCAGGCCTGGCCAAGGCGGATAAAAAGGCTGGCCGAACGGCTGCTGAGGGCAAGATTGCTATCAAAGTCAGTGATGATGGCAAGAGGGCAGCTATCGTAGAGGTTAACAGTGAAACAGACTTTGTGGCCAAAAATGAAGATTTCCTCGCTTTTGTGGATAAAGTAGCCCAACGGGCGCTGGAGACTGGCGCGGCGACAGTGGAAGAGCTGCTTGCGACGCCTATTGATGAAGGTGGACCCACCATTGAAGAAGCCCGGCGGGAATTGGTGGCAAAGTTGGGTGAAAATATCAATATTCGCCGCTTGATGCAGTTTGCTACCGATACCGGCAAGCTTGCATGTTACCTTCATGGGGCGCGCATTGGCGTGGTAGTGGAATATGAAAATGGCAGTGAGCAGCTGGGCAAGGATATCGCCATGCACATTGCCGCCAGCAAACCAGTGTGTGTCGCCGAGCAAGATGTCCCACCCGAAACCCTGGAGAAAGAAAAGGAAATCTTCGCCGCTCAGGCAGAATCCAGCGGCAAGCCTGCTGAGATTATCGAGAAAATGGTGGAAGGACGGCTGCGAAAATTCCTTAAGGAAATTACCTTGTTGGGTCAGCCGTTCGTCAAGGATCCTGATCTCAGTGTAGAGCAATTACTTAAAAAGGAAGGCGCAACGGTGATTCGATTCGTGCGTTTTGAAGTGGGAGAAGGCATCGAAAAGGAAGAGGCCGATTTTGCCGAGGAAGTGATGGCGCAAGTGCGCGGTCAGTAACCCATGAACTCACCAGCTTACCGTAGAATTCTACTCAAACTCAGTGGCGAGGCGCTAATGGGTGAGCGCGATGCGGGGCTGGATGCCCGGCCCGTAAAGCGCCTTGCTTCTGAAATTGTGGAATTGCGTCAATGTGGCGTCGAAGTCGGTTTGGTGCTGGGAGGGGGGAACATTGTCCGTGGCGCGGAAAAAGCGGCGGAAGGTTTGGACCGGGTTACGGGTGATCATATGGGGATGCTGGCCACGGTCATCAATGCGCTTGCCATGCAGGACGCCATCGAGCATTTAGGGCAGCCCGTTCGAGTCATGTCGGCATTGAAGATTAACCAAGTATGTGAAGACTACATTCGCCGCCGGGCGATTCGTCATTTGGAAAAAGGACGGGTAGTTATTTTCGCCGCTGGTCTGGGAAATCCTTTTTTTACTACGGATTCCGCCGCGAGTTTGCGAGCCATTGAAATCAACGCCGACTTGCTCATCAAAGCGACAAAAGTCGATGGCGTTTACACTTCCGATCCGATGAAAGATCCCGCCGCCGAACGGATCCCCTACATGACCTACGATGAAGCGCTTGAGAGGCGTATTAATGTAATGGATACAACGGCACTGGTCTTGTGCCGGGATCACCATTTGCCGCTCCGGGTCATGAATGTGTTTGAACCGGGAGCCATTGTAAGATTGGTACGGGGAGATAATATTGGCTCACTGATCGATACGGGTGATGGAAAATGATCGATGAAATCTATAAAGAAACCAAGGCCAGAATGGAAAAGACGGTCGCGGCCATCAAACAGGAATTAGCCAAAATACGAACCGGGCGCGCCCATACCAGCTTGATGGATCATATCAAGGTTTCCTATTACGGGAGTGAAGTTCCTTTAAGTCAGGTGGCCAATGTTAACGTGGAGGATTCACGAACCTTGGCCGTCGTTCCATGGGAAAAAAACATGGTGCCGGTTATAGAAAAGGCCATCATGGAATCAGATTTGGGGATCAACCCCATGACCGCTGGCACGGTCATTCGAGTGCCGTTGCCATCGCTGACCGAAGAGCGCCGCAAGGAGCTGGTTAAAGTCGCCAAGCATGAAGCAGAGCAGGGCAGAATAGCTATTCGCAATATCCGCCGGGAAGCCAATGCCGAGCTTAAGGAAGCCTTGAAAGAAAAAATGATTTCCGAGGATGACGAAAGAAAAGCCGAAGAAAAGATTCAGCAATTGACCGATCAATACATTAAGAAAATAGATCAATTGCTGGAGGAAAAAGAGCAGGACTTGCTCGCCATTTGAGCTGGTGAATTTACAGCCCTAGTTATGACTGACGTTTCTCCTACCAATGCCCCATTATCTCGGATTCCCCGCCATATCGCCATTATTATGGACGGGAATGGGCGTTGGGCCAAACGGCGTAACTTGCCGCGCACCGCGGGACACCAGGCGGGGGTTTCGGCTGTTCGCAAAACCGTGGAACATTGCGCCGAACGCGGCGTCGAGGTGCTGACCTTATTTGCCTTCAGTAGTGAAAATTGGCGCCGCCCCAAAGAAGAGGTCAATGTGCTGATGCGCCTGTTTATGATGACGTTGGACAGGGAAACGAAAAAGCTGAATAACAATAACATTCGCTTGCGAGTGATCGGCGATCGCTCTGCGTTTCCTGATCTGTTACAACGCAAAATCAATGAATCTGAACAAATGACTCACTCAAACCGGCGGATGACGCTAGTAATCGCCGCCAATTATGGTGGGCGCTGGGATATTGTTCAGGCGGCAAGGCGGTTGGCGCAAGAGGCAAAAAACGGTTCCTTGAACCCCGACCAAATTAATGAATCCTTGCTCGCGTCCCGTTTATCCAGTGCTGATCTTCCCGAGCCCGATTTGTTTATCCGTACCGGTGGCGAGCAGCGCATAAGCAACTTCTTGCTTTGGCATTTAGCCTACACCGAGCTGTATTTTACTGAAACACTATGGCCTGACTTTGACGAAATAGCCCTGGATGAAGCTATTTCAGAATACAGCCAGAGGGAACGTCGTTTCGGGTATATTAGTGAACAGTTAACCAAGGCGCCTTTACCCGATGCCACTTCAAGCTCGGCCTGAGGTGTTTCCCTGTCAATCCAGTGGCATTAGGGGAATGCCGAAATCAAGATAACAACAACGACCAAAGATACCTGCTATGGCACAAACTCTCTCTCAATCCCACCCACTTTGGAATAAGACGCTGTTAATTCGTGTAATAACAGCGGCAGTCTTAATCCCCATTGTCCTGCTGGCAGTATTGAAACTGTCGGTAAAAGGATTTCTTATTGCATGGGGCGTCATTATTCTTGCCGCGGCTTGGGAGTGGAGCGCCCTGGCCGGCATTCGAAAAATTCCCGGGCGTATTGCATTTTTGTTGATGGTATTGGCGGCACAAGCACTCGCATGGTACTGGCCTAAATTAGTGGGTTGGCTCGCAACGACGACAAACATGCCGGATTTATTAATTTTGACCATGGTGTTGGATTGGTTCGTATGGCCGACGGTAATTGCGTGGTTGGTATTCGGTTTTGCCATCCGCAAATGGCCGGACCGGTTAATCAAACGTCCGTGGCCAACAGGCGCTAAAATATTCGTGGCCTGGTTCGTCCTGTTTACTGCCTGGCTTTTGATGTCCAGATTGCGCGCCAATTTCGGGAGCGCGGCAGTATTGTATTTATTATTTTTAGTCTGGTTGGCAGATACGGGCGCCTACTTTGCCGGTAAAAAATGGGGAAAAAATCCCTTGATACCGGAAGTAAGCCCGGGTAAAACCTTCGAAGGCGTCTTTGGCGCATTGTTGGTTTGTGCCATTTATACCGGTACGGTAGGTTATTTTCTGGAAATGAAGGCCACTTTGATTATGGATTTTGTCATGCTGGCTTTAGTCACCGTATTGATATCCATCTGCGGGGATTTATTGATCAGCCTCTACAAACGCTGGGCGGGTGTAAAGGACAGCGGCAGATTATTACCCGGTCACGGTGGCCTATTAGACCGGCTCGATAGTTTGATGGCTGCTGCGCCTTTCGTTTACGCAGGATTTCTGGCCCGGGTATTATTCTGGTGAAAGGTATCTGCATCCTCGGGGCTACCGGGTCCATCGGTGTCAGCACGCTGGATGTAATAACCAGACATCCGGGTCGTTATCAAGTTATTGCCCTCACCGGCAATAGCCGCAGTGAGACGCTTTTCCACCAATGCTTGCAGCATCATCCCAAGTACGCCGTAATTGGTGACGCGGTTGCCGCCCAAACCCTTCAGGAAAAACTGCAAGAGGCCGGGTGCGGCACGGAAGTTCTCAGTGGCCCCGATGCCTTGGAAAAAGTGGCTACTCTCCCTGAAGTAGATTATGTCATGGCCGCGATTGTGGGCGCTGCAGGATTATTGCCCACCATTGCCGCTGCCAGAGCGGGAAAACGGATATTATTGGCCAATAAAGAAGCCCTGGTGATCTCTGGGCCCATCTTCATGGAAACGGTACGGGCTTCTGGCGCGGACCTGTTACCCATAGACAGTGAACATAATGCTA
>JALSQY010000054.1 GCA_026985035.1 Methylothermaceae bacterium | reverse complement strand
TTGACCTGTGGAAATAATCAGCCACATTTCCATAATAGGTCTTTACCATATAGCCATCTATACGGCTCAAGAGACCGCCATTATGCCAAACGGGATTACAATAATTCATTATGGATTGGCTATCCCATGGACCAAAGAGAATATTGCCAGAATTTCCATTGTGTTTTTTACGACACGCCTCATCCTGGGTATCTGGTCGATTTTGCTCATGGGCAAAACCCAGCGCATGGCCAAATTCATGAGCAGCGACAGCTTCTATACAAAAACGTCTTAAACTTCTCCTGGCACATACCGGGCTCCATTTATGAAACGTAAAATTCAAGACCATACCTTCTGGTCGACCAGCAATCTTCGTTCCCAAGAATTCTGTATGGGGTGGGTCCACTTCATCCCTCACCGCTATTCGAATTCCATCAAACTGGCCCACTGACGGACAAGACCGCCAACCAACAAAACGAACCAAAGACCGGGCTTCCCATGTTCTAGCTATGGCATTTCTTACCCACGTTCCCTCTTGAGAATTCACAATTCGGGGGTCTTCCCAACACACTGGAATGAGGTTGCTATGCCACAAAGCACTTTGTAACACATACCCCTCATTAACCGTTGGCGCAAAGTCCTGGGCATGAACACCAACAGTAAACAAGCCGAAACAAAGATTGATAATAGCGAGCTTGATAAATTTCATAACTCCCTCCTTTCCTTTCTCCATATTGTTTAACGGGAGTTAAAATTCTATTTTAATGGGGGGGGGGGGATGTCAAGTAAAAGATATCAGTGGCGAACATTGCTTTCTCCAGGGCAATACGCAATTACTATAGCCGCGTTCATCTTTCCCCAGCCTTTTATTTCTCGAGCTGACAGCGGCTGATCCGGAGGTACTTCTGCCGCAGCGTCTCTTCGTCTTCCACGATATCCGGGTCTTTGATGATACAGTCCACCGGACATACTTCCACACATTGGGAGGTTTCGTAATGGCCGACGCATTCGGTGCAAAGCTCGGGGTCGATCACGTAGATTTCTTCCCCCAATGAAATGGCGTCGTTGGGGCATTCCGGTTCACAGACATCGCAGCAGATACATTCATCGGTGATCTTCAAGGCCATAGCTTCACCCTTGGTTTAGATAGATTTCGTTCAAGCGCCGCCCGACCCGCTCAGGCACAAAAGCGGAAACATCCCCCCCCAGCCTGGCGATTTCCTTGATCATGCTGGAAGAAACAAAAGCGTATTGTTCCGCCGGGGTCATGAAAATGGTTTCGATGCGTTCTTCGGACAAGCGGCGGTTCATGGCCGCCAGTTGAAATTCGTACTCGAAATCCGACACCGCCCGCAGGCCACGGAGAATCACCGTTGCCCCATGTTGCAACGCACAATCGACCAGCAGATTGCCAAATCCGAGCACTTCCACATTGGCGTGTTCCTGCACTTCGGCGCGCACCAAGGCCACCCGTTCTGCCAAATCCAGCAACGGCCCCTTGCCACGGTTTTCCGCCACCGCCACCAATACCCGCCGGAAAAGCCGGGCGGCCCGGTCGATCAAATCGATATGGCCATTGGTGACCGGATCGAATGTCCCGGGATAGATGGCGACAGGCATCAATTTTCCCTCATGGTAATGGTGGCCAAGCGGGTTTTTCCGGCATCTCTCTTGAACAAATGGTAACCCACATCGCCGGTCACCTTGCTTTTCAAAAGCCGCCAGTTCATGGGGACAGGCAGCTCTTTGAGGCGGCTTTCCGCTTCAATATAAACAAGCGCATTATGAGCCAACCATTGCCCTTCTTCCAGGGCGGCCGTACACGGATTGATGTGATTTTTTTCGAAGGGGGGATCGAGAAAAACCACATCGAAGGAGTCGGCCGGTGGTTGCTTCAAATAAACCATGACATCGGCACGGACCGTTTGAATTTGCGGGGCCTTTAAAGTCTCACGGTTTTTTTCCAGAGAGCGCGCCACCTTGGGATGTTTTTCCACTTGTATCACTTCCCGGGCGCCACGGGATGCCGCCTCAAAACCCAGCGCCCCGCTCCCGGCATATAGATCCAGGCAGCGCGCGCCAATCAAATCCTCCCGCAGCCAGTTGAACAACGTCTCCCGTACCCGCCCCGGTGTGGGGCGCAGGCCCGGCAGCGGCGGAAAATGGACCTTTCGGCCCCGCCACCGGCCGGCAATGATGCGCACTTCATTTTTCATCGTCCGGTTGTTTGGAGGGTTGCACGGCGCCACCGCCCACCAGCACTGTCTGAAAGCGGTCCAGGTCAATGCGGCGGCGGAAAGCATCGGCAATATCCGCCACCGTTACCTGTTCCACATTTTCAGTGAAGGTATCCAGATAATCCAGGGGCAGATCGTAAAAGCCGATCATCGCCACGTATTCGGCCAGCTTGCTGTTACTGTCATAACGCAGCACGAAACCGCCGGTGATATTCTTCTTGGCGGCTTCGAGTTCTTCTTCGGTGGGGCCTTTGGCCTGAAATCCCGCAATGGTTTTCCTGAGCACCTTGAGCGCCGGATAGGCCTGATCGTTCCGGGTTTGCAGGCCGGCCAAATAGGGGCCCTTCTCTTTCATGGGAGCAAAATAGCTATAGGCGCTGTAGGCGTAGCCACGCTTTTCCCGAACTTCCTTGACGATCCGGGAGACAAATCCCCCGCCCCCCAAGGCGTAATTGCCCACATACAATGGGAAATAATCGGGGTCCTTGCGCTTGAGCACCGGCATTCCGGTATAAATATGGGTTTGAGCGGAAGGAAACACCTTTCTCCGGGTGCCGGCTTTTTCCGGCACTTGGACCTCGGGAATGGCGGGCGCGGGCCGCCCCTTTGGCAATCCGCCGACCAATGCATTGGCAATTTTTCGCGCGCGGGATTTCTCGACAGCCCCCACAATGACGACCACCGCATTGGAAGCCACGTAATAGCGGCGGTGAAAGTCGCTCAGATCCTGCCGCTGTATGGCTTTGACCGTTTCAATTGTGCCGTCGCTGGGATGGGCATAGGGGTGATCCCGGTAGATCGCTTCAAAAAACATCATGCCCGCCAGTTCCCCTGGAGACTCCTCCCGCTGTTTGAGACCAAGCAACAGGCGTTTCTTTTCCCGTTGAAAATCCAGCTGGGCGAAACGGGGGGATTTGAGAATCGTGGCAGCGGTCTCCAAGGCGGGTTCAAGTTTGTCCGGCTCTGTCAGACTGCGCAAGGAAAGCCACGCGCTGTCGCGGGAAACGCCAGTCCCCAATTGGGCGCCCACGCTCTCCAGGCGCGTGGCAATGGCATCGGCATCCCATTCTCCGGCGCCGGTATCGAGCAATGCCGAAGTCAATGTCGCCAAACCGTACTGTTCCCCATCGTAGGCGCTGCCGGCGGCAAACATGACGCGGATGTCCACCAGCGGTAATTCCCGATTGTGCACATAATAGACTTTCGTCCCCGTGGGCAGTTGCCAGCGTTCTATCTTTGGACCGGCCCAGCCAGCGAGCGGCACCCAAATCAGCAGCCAAAACAGAATTAGAGGCTTAGCGAACATGGCCACTTCCTCCCATTGCTGGCGCCCTGGGCGCTTTACCCGGCTCGATGGGTAATGGTTCCAAACGCCCCACGGTGAGATGGTCGGCCACTAAATATTTGCGCGCAACCTGTTGTACCTGCTCGGCGGTTATCTGTTTGATTTTGTCCACGTATTCATCCATTCGTTGCCATCCCAGTCCCACGGTTTCGAGTAAACCAATTTGCATTGCCTGATAAAATGTCGAATCTCTTTCGTAGATCGCTTCGGCGGTGACCTGGGTTTTGACCCGTTCCAGCTCCTCGGGATTAACCAGGGTTTCCTGCAGCGCCTTGACCTCTTTAAGCAAGGCCTGTTCCAATTCCTCCAACGTATGGCCCTGGGATGGGGTACCGTCGAGCAGGAACAAAGCATCCAGGCGGTCATAGAGATCATAGCCGGCCCCCGCTCCCGCGGCAATTTGACTGCCCCGTATCAACCGCTTGGCGAGCCGGGCGCTATTGCCGCCATCCAAGATACCTGCCAGCACGGTCAAGGCGTATGCTTCCCAGCGCCTGTCTTCGGGAAGCGTAGCCAGCACCGGCGCCTTGTAGCCCATTATCAGGTAGGGCAGTTTGGCCGGAAGACGCACGGTCAATCGCCTTTCCCCATGTTGTTCCACCTCGGTGCGTGGTTTCAAGGGCGCAATTTCACTCGGTTTCAGCGGGCCAAACCAACGCCTGGCCAAGGCAAAGACTTTGGCCGGCTTGACATCCCCCACTACCACCAAGGTGGCGTTATTTGGCGCATACCACTGTTGATACCAGTCTTTTAAATCTTCCAGGGTCAGATTTTCGATATCGGCCGGCCAGCCAATCACGGGATTCTGGTAGGGGCCATTGGTATAGGCCACCGCCATGAAGTGTTCGTGGGTCTTGGCGCGGGGCTGATCGTCGGTGCGCATGCGCCGCTCCTCGAGCACCACTTGTTTTTCCTTGTCGAATTCTTCTTCCTGGAGACGGAGATTGCGCATCCGGTCGGCCTCCAGTTCAAAGGCAATGGGCAAGCGGGATTTTTCCAGGCGCTCGAAATAGGCGGTATAGTCACTGCCGGTAAAGGCGTTCTCGCGGCCACCGTTTTCAGCAATGATTCGGGAAAATTCGCCGGGGCCGTGCTTTTCCGTTCCCTTGAACATCATGTGTTCCAACAGATGGGAAATACCGGTAATCCCGCCATATTCATAACTGGAACCTACTTTGTACCACACCTGGGAGACTACCACCGGGGCCCGGTGGTCCTCCTTGACGATCACTTTCAAACCGTTGTCCAATTTGACTTCCTGCACCCGGTTGCCCGCGGCACATGCCGCCAAAGGAAGCAAGGCGAGCGCTACCGATATCCATCGCAACCAGATGGCAAAGATTTGAAATTCTGACCGACAGGTTTGTTTTACCCTCATTCCTTGACCTCTATTTGACTATGCCAGTAACCATGAATTATGGAAATGGAAATACTTAACCCGAATCCGGCTGGTGCAATATTTTGGCTTAAGAAAAAAGCGAGCAGGCCGGTTGCCCATCCAGACAACCACGCAAAAACAATGCTTGATTTTTCTGCAATTCCCAATTGCGCAATAATACTTGAATTCAGGGGATCTCTGTCAACAAT
>JALSQY010000053.1 GCA_026985035.1 Methylothermaceae bacterium | reverse complement strand
GTTCATGATAATTTGCTAAAACGTTCTCTGGCCTTGACAGATCGGGCTTTACAGCGGGAAATGGATGATCTGTCTGGCCGAAAAAAACGGTCGAGATCGAGCTGATGGTATGAAACCTGCTTAGGTAGTCTATATCAATATAATCCAAGGCTGAGAATGCAATTGAATTTGGGCGAAATCCTGGCTTCCACCTTGTCCGGCCTGATGTCTAATATTAAGGGCAGTGCATCCGTGGAGATGGGAGAAGGGTTATCGCAAGAATTTTCCTTCGACCAGATCCTGTTGCAAATGAAAGAGGAAGTGCAATCAGCAGCTTCCGATACTGGCTTGGCATTCGATTTTCAGCAAGGTCAGCCAGATTTGCAGCAATGGCGCAATTTCCCGGAAGAAGAGGTTATTACCGACGATCCCATCATTCCGGTGGAAGATGCTTCTGTATTGCCTGCTGCCTTGCCGCTGGCGCGACTGGATTTTTCAGGCAAGCAAGAAAAGGCGCTTTCAAAATCAAAAAACCCGCTTGAAGCGCTTTCCTTATTAGACCTTCCTTTGCCCAACGCGCAAGAGCCGGCGGCCAAGGAAGAACGGCATCAGGATTTGATCGTCACCGCGTCTGATCCCGAAAAACCTTTTTCCATTCCCCCCATGCCGCCGCAATCGGGACTACCTTTGAGCCAGACGGATACTTCGTTGGTTCCGCCGGATGAAACCGGCATAGGCCAACAGGCCAGGCAGGCATCCCCGGCAAAAAAAGACTTTTTGCAAGTCAACGGCCTGTCAGATTCCGAAAAGCCAACTCCCGGTCAGCCGGTATTGATTGAAGCAAATGAAACCAAGGAAAAACCAACTTTAAAGACGGATGAATTCCAAGTGCCAAGATCGTTCAGCGCGGAGGCTCCTACGCCAAATCCACCCTTTAAAATCGAAGGGGTGCCTGCCCAACCAATTTCCACGGCCCCGCAAGCGATGACTTCTCATGACAAGCCTAATTTGCCATTACAACAGCCTGTGGGAAAACCAGAATGGGCGGATGAATTGGGGGAGCGTTTGTTATGGATGCAACAAAAATCGGTACAAATGGCGGAACTTCGCCTCAACCCTGCTCACTTGGGGCCAATGGAAGTGAAAATCCAGGTGAATCAGGACCAGACACTGCTGCATTTCAGCGCGCAACACGCGCCGGTACGGGAAGCGATTGACGCGGCGCTTCCCCGTTTACGGGAAATGTTTAACGCCCAAGAGTTGACCCTGACCCACGTGGAAGTCTCTTCCCAGAATTTGTCTGATCAGCGGCAATCTCAGCAAGAGAAAAGACACCTTTTTGCAAATCCACAGGTAGATTGGAGCGAAGAGCAAGTAGAACTCAATGGGGACATGGAAGAAAGGCGGATATCCAAGGGACACCGCCTTTTAAACTTATATGCGTAGCCGGAATATTCCAGGGCTGCGTTCTATTGATTCTGTTATTCTTCTTCGCTGGAAGCCCTGGCAGGTTCCGGTTTTTTTGAAGCTTCTTCTTTTCTGGTTTCGATTTCGTTTTCATTTGCCGGCGCGTTTTGGGTTTGAGGGGGAGGGAGCAACGCCGCCGGACCTGCCGGGGATTTTTTTTCGGCAGCAGGTTCTGAAATAGGTGATTCCGTTTTGCCTTGACTTTCCGGACTGGTTTGTTTTGTCCCTTCTGTCGTGGGCGAGATGCGGTTTTGTCCTCCTTGCGTATTGCGTCTTCCCCCGCGGCGGCGGCGGTTTCCTCCTCTCCGGCTGCTCTGACGTTTGCGGGGGGATTCTGGCGTGGGCTGTTCTTCGGGCATGGTTTCTTGCCTCGATTCCTGCGCGGTTTCCACTGTCTTTCTGGGACGGCGGTTTTGTCCCCGGCGGCGTCCACCCCGGTTTGCAGGCGCCCTGCGCGAGGGTCTTTCGGCCGTTTCCGGGGTTTGCTTTGGTTTTTCGATGGGTACGGCTTCAGGTTGAGCTTCTGCCGATTTGTCCCCGCCTACGAGTTTACGCCAGAAACGCTTGATCAAATCTTTTGAAGAAGCTTTGCTTTGCACCGGCGCGGGCGTGGTGGGCAGAAAGTCCTTGACGGCCGGTTGTTCAATTTTCTTCGCGGATTCGCTGGCAAAATCAGGAATCTGACTTTCTTCCTTGGGGATTTGTTCGTAGCTGATTTGCTCGGCTTCCTCGCCTCCCCGCATCCGCTGGATTTCATAGGCCGGGGTTTCCAGGTGCCTGGAAGGCACAATCACAACGCTGACTTCATGCCGTTTTTCGATTTGTTCAAGCATGTGCCTTTTTTCGTTGAGGAGAAAGGTAGCCGGTTCCAGGGGCAGATGGACGACTACCCGCCCGGTATTGGGCTTGATAGCTTCTTCCTCGATGATCCGCAGGATGGATAGGGCCAGGGATTCCGTGCCACGAATGGTGCCTTGGCCCTGGCAGCGGGGGCAGGGAATCAGGCTGGATTCACCCAGCGAGGGGCGCAACCGCTGGCGGGACATTTCTAGGAGGCCGAACCTTGAGATGCGGCCTATTTGCACCCGGGCCCGGTCGCTTTTGACCGCTTCCCGCAATTTGTTTTCCACGGCTCTTTGGTTGCGGGTGGCCAGCATGTCAATAAAATCAATCACAAATAATCCGCCCATGTCGCGTAAACGCAATTGGCGGGCGATTTCCTCGGCGGCTTCCAGATTGGTGGTCAAGGCAGTTTCTTCGATATTTCCGCCTTTAGTGGAGCGGGCCGAATTAATGTCAATGGAAGTCAAGGCTTCGGTGTGGTCGATAACGATGGCGCCTCCCGAGGGCAGGGGGACTTCCCGGCGGTAAGCCAATTCAATCTGGGATTCGATCTGGAAACGGCTAAATAAGGGCACGGTGTCTTCGTACAACTTGGCTTTGCCGATCAAATTGGGCATTACCTGTTGCAGGAAGTTGCGAACCATCCGGTAAGTGGCGGGATTGTCGATGAGGATCTCATCGATATCGGCGCGCAAGTGGTCTCGCAGGGCGCGGATGATGACGTTGCTTTCCTGGAAAATCAGGAAAGGGGCCTGTCTTTCCTGGGCCGAGCGTTCAATGGCATCCCATAATTGCAGAAGATAGTTGAGATCCCATTGCAATTCCTCGGCGGTTTTGCCTTCCGCCGCGGTGCGGACGATCAATCCCATGCCTTCAGGAATATCCAGGGACGCGACGATGTCCTTAAGGTCGCTGCGGGTTTCTGATTCAATCCGTCGGGAGATGCCGCCTGCCCGGGGATTGTTTGGCATGAGCACCAGGTAACTGCCGGCCAGGGCGATATAAGTCGTTAATGCAGCCCCTTTGTTGCCACGTTCTTCTTTCTCGATTTGGATGACGATTTCCTGCCCTTCCTGAATCAATTCCTTGATTTCAGCCCGGCCTTCCTCGGGGTTTAAAGGTCGGGAAAAATACATGGGGGCAATTTCTTTTAACGGCAAAAATCCGTGCCTGTCGGCGCCGTAATTGACAAAGACCGCTTCCAGACTGGGTTCGATTCGAGTGATGATGCCTTTATAAATATTGGCTTTTTTTTGTTCGCGGGAGGGAACCTCGATGTCAAAATCATAAAGTTTTTGCCCTTCAACCAGAGCGACCCGTAGCTCCTCTGGCTGAGTGGCATTGATAAGCATTCTTTTCATGCAGATTATCCTTTTGCGTCCAGGGGAACGAGCGAGAAGTATTCCGAGTCATAAATTGGTATTCCTTATTGTAAGGAGGGCAGTGAATGCGTCGGCATGAAGTCTCTACGACGGATTGATTGAACTGCCTGGGCTTCTCAAGCTTCGTTCATTTTTATGTTTATTGTGCAGACCACTCGCCGAAATATTAAATCGTTTACAATGGCCTGATTTAAAATGTTTTGTTTCTGTTATGACACGATTACCGGTGCATGGTTCAAGTATAGGGCATGGCGGTAATCCTACCCTGGGCGGGCGCTGAAGGAATTTCCCAGGATATAAGGTTAGTGTCAGGCTCGTTATTATAACTACTCGTATCGGTAAAATCCATGACTCATCAAATGTTTATGGGCAAAAATAAACCCCAGGTCCGGTTGCTGGAGGTCGGTTCAGATGATGCTGGCCAGCGCATTGACAACTTCCTTTTTTCCCGTTTGAAAGGGGTGCCCAAGTGCCGGGTTTACCGGCTACTGCGAAAAGGTGAGGTACGGGTGAATAAGGGGCGCATACGGGCTCATTACCGGCTTCAAACCGGGGATGTAATCCGGATTCCTCCATTACAGTCCGACCCGCAAGCACCTGTCATGGCAATGTCCGAGAAACTGTCAAAATATCTGGCAACCCGTATCCTCTATGAGGATGCCGGTTTGCTCGTGCTCAACAAACCTGCCGGCATGGCGGTTCATGGTGGCAGCGGCTTGCAGGGTGGGGTGATTGAATGCTTGCGCAAGATGCGGCCAAAGGAAAAAACATTGGAGCTTGTGCATCGGCTGGACAAGGAAACTTCCGGCTGTCTTTTGATTGCCAGGAAAAAGCAAGTTCTGCGTCAATTGCATCAAATGTTTAGGGGCGATGACATCGATAAACGCTATTTGACATTATTATCCGGCCGTTGGCATGAGCGCTTCAAGCGGATGGATGCGCCGCTGCGGAAATATGTGCAGCGGGGAGGAGAGCGATTTGTGAAAGTGGATGGCAGTGGGAAGGCTTCGGTGACAGAATTCCGCCGTTTGGAAGTTTTTTCCAATGCTACCTTGGTGGAAGCGCGGCTTTTGACCGGTAGAACCCATCAAGTCCGCGTCCATGCCGCCCATCTGGGGCATCCTATAGCGGGAGATGGGCGTTATGGAGATGAAGAAGTAAATCGGGATTGGCGGCGCCATGGGCTCAAACGATTATTTCTTCATGCCTGGCGGCTCGCTTTTATCCATCCTGTCACAGGCGCAGAACTTCAATTGGAAGCCCCTCTCGAGCCAGAATTATTAGCTCTGTTAACCCGGCTGAAAACAACTTGAATCCACTAACCCGGATATTTCACCAGTCGGCTTTGGACCTCTGGATAAGCAACTGATATAAAAATAAATCACGGTGATTCCTGACAAAAGGCAAGAACCATTTTGTCCCCGGCCCTGGCTGGTCCAGGCACGCCTGAGCTTGAGGTCCAATCCGGCGCCATCATCCGGGATACTGATGAA
>JALSQY010000052.1 GCA_026985035.1 Methylothermaceae bacterium | reverse complement strand
GTGCCTTTTCTGATTCCCCCAATTGAGCCAATAAATGACTTTGCATCAGCTGCACTTTATTCCAATCGGGACGAAGTTCGAGGGCTTTGGTTACATGCTTCAGGGCCAAGTCAGTCTTGCCTTGGCGTAAAGCAAGCAAACCGTAGGCATAATGGACTTCCGGAGATTGAGGGAACCGCTGGCTGAGCGCTTCCATCACCGCCAACGATTGTGGTTTTGGTACCTTTTTATCCATAAACCGCAGAATCTCCAGCAACACCTGCTCTTTATTCGCGCCTGCGATATTCATCAAGTGGGCAAGTCTATCGATGGCCTTATCCTTTTCTCCGCTTTGCAAATACAACATTACCGCCGCCTTATTGGCACTCAAGCTATCGGGATCCCGGGACAACCACAGCTCAACCGCTTTTTTTGCTTTTTCCATATCATTCAAGTACAAAGCTAAGCGGGCTGCCCGCTCGGCCACCCAAGGTTCTGGAATTTTATCGGCAACTTGCAAATAATTATCAAGCGCCAGCCGGTATTGGCCACGCTGACCGGCAATCTCAGCAGTTAACAGCACATACAAGATATCGGATTTGACGCTGTCGCCGGTGACTTGCAGCTTGCGGAGCTTTTCCTCGGAAAGGGGCTGGGGCGGTTCTGGAAACGCCGAACGCTTTGCGCACCCTGACATTGCAGTGAACAGAAAAGCCAAAACTAAGATCAAACAAATTTTATACACTGACTAATTCCTTTCCTTGTGAAGCGGCCTGCCTAGGCGAGCCGATGATGGTTTAGGAGGGTCTGTAATTTTAGAGGTTTCTTTAATTATATTTTGTTTTTAAAATGAAAAATATTGCTATCCATAAAGTTATCCTATTTTAATGACTTTGCTTGCATTAGGAATTAATCACACCACAGCCCCGGTGACAATAAGGGAGAGGCTTGCCTTTCCCAGTGAGCAATTGCGGGAGTTATTACAAGGCCTCATAAAGTTGCCGGGGGTTCTCGAAGCCACCATTTTATCAACTTGCAACCGGACTGAACTTTACTGTCATACAGAGGCCTCGGATCATCAACTTCTGATTGACTGGCTGGCCCAAAAACGGGATCTTCCCCCTCAAGAATTCACACCTTATCTTTACATCCACACGGACCGCGACACTATTCAACATCTATTCCGGGTCGCCTGCGGCCTTGATTCCATGATTTTAGGCGAACCCCAGATCCTTGGCCAGATGAAGACCGCCTACCAAGCTGCTTCCGAAGCCGGCGCCCTGGGCAAAATCATGAGCCGTCTGTTTCAACACACCTTTGCCGCCGCCAAAAAGATCCGGACCGACACCGCCATCGGCGCCAGCCCGGTTTCCGTGGCATTTGCCGCCGTGCGCCTGTCCCAGCAAATCTTTGACGACCTGGCAGAGCAAACTGCATTGTTAATCGGCGCCGGGGAAACAATTGAGCTCACTGCCCGTCATCTCTACCAACAAGGAATTGGCCGTCTCATTATCGCCAATCGCACTTTTGACAAAGCCCATACTCTGGCAGCCCAGTTCGGCGGCTATGCGATCGCCCTGCGGGAACTGCCCAATCATTTGCACGAAGCAGATGTTATCGTTTCTTCCACCGCCAGCCAACTCCCCATTCTGGGGAAAGGCGCCATCGAGCGGGCAATCAAACTGCGCCGGCACAAACCCATTTTCATGGTAGATCTGGCAGTACCCCGGGATATTGAACCAGAAGTGGAACAGCTGGCCGACGTTTATCTCTATACCGTCGATGATCTCAATCATATCATCGAAGAGAACTGGCAAGTACGCAGGGAAGCCGCCACCCAGGCGGAAGAAATCATCGCCATGGAAGTGGAGCATTTCCTGGCTTGGCTTAGGGCACAAGGCGCCACCGATACGATTCGTTCGTTACGGGAAAAAGGCGACCGGTACCGGCAAGAAGCCTTGGATAAAGCCCGCCGCGCTCTTGCCAAAGGCGCCCCCCCAGAACAAGTGATCGAACAACTTGCCCATACCCTCAGCCGTAAACTTCTGCACATCCCCAGCGTCCAATTGAAACAAGCGGCTATCAATGAACGTCATGACTTGGTAGCCGCGGCTCGTGAACTATTCAAACTCGATTAAATACCCGTGCAATCATCCATTCAGCAAAAACTCGATAAACTGACCGATCGCTTCGAAGAGATTTCCGGGCTGTTGAGCCTGCCGGAAGTACAAAGCTCGGCGGACCAATTCCGCAGTTTGAGCCAGGAATACGCCCAATTGGAACCCATCGTTTCCACCTATAAAGTTTATCAGCAAACCCGGCAACAGCTGACTGAAGCCGAAGAAATGCTCCAGGAAAACGATCCCGAGATGAAGGCATTGGCCAGGGAGGAAATGGAACAGGCAAAAGCCCGCTTGCAGGATTTAGAGCAAGAGTTGCAAATTCTGCTGTTGCCGAAAGATCCCCACGATGCCCGCAATATTTTTCTGGAAGTCCGGGCCGGCACCGGCGGCGCGGAAGCCGCGCTTTTTGCCGGAGATCTTGCCCGCATGTACACCCGTTTCGGGGAAAGGAAAGGATGGCGGGTGGAAATCCTGTCAGAAAGCCCCGGCGAACACGGTGGCTACAAGGAAATCGTTCTCAAAATAACCGGTGCGGATGTCTATTCCCAGCTTAAATTCGAGGCCGGCACCCACCGGGTTCAGCGGGTGCCGGAAACCGAATCCCAAGGCCGTATCCATACCTCGGCTTGTACCGTCGCGGTGCTGCCCGAAGTAGACGAGGTCGACGCCGTGGATATCAATCCCACAGACCTGCGCATCGATACCTTCCGCTCGTCGGGCGCCGGAGGACAACACGTCAACACAACAGATTCCGCGGTGCGCATCACCCACCTGCCAAGCGGGATTGTGGTGGAATGCCAGGACGAACGCTCCCAGCATAAAAACAAAGCCCGTGCTATGGCGCTGCTCAAGGCCCGTTTGCTGGCTGCAGAGCAAGCCAAAATACAGGCCGAGCAAGCCGCTTCTCGCAAACTCCAGGTGGGTTCCGGCGACCGTTCCGAGCGAATCCGCACCTATAACTTTCCTCAGGGCCGGGTCACCGATCACCGGATCAACCTGACCCTCTACAAACTGGATACCATTCTGGAAGGGGAATTGGATCTGCTCATCGATCCCCTGGTCCGCGAGCACCAGGCGGATTTGCTGGCGGAAATGGCCGCCGGTTGATTTTAAAGCATGTCCACCATAGAACAGCTGTTGCGCCAGGGGTGCCAAGCGTTGATGCCGGTTTCCCAATCCCCTGCCCTAGATACCGAACTGCTCTTGGCCCACACCCTGGGAAAGCCCCGGTCCCACCTCCACGCGTGGCCAGAAAAATCTGTCGAAAAGCCTTTGCTTTCCCAGTTTCACCAATTGCTGCAACGGCGCCGCCAGGGTGAGCCCATCGCTTATATCTTGGGGGCCAAAGAATTTTGGTCCCGTGAATTCAGCGTATCACCGGCGGTTTTGATTCCAAGGCCGGAAACTGAATTATTGGTGGAACACGCTTTATCATTGATCCCCCAAAAAATGCCCTTGCTGGTTGCTGATCTCGGCACTGGCAGCGGCGCGATTGCCATTACCCTGGGACTCGAGCGCCCCCATATTCAAGTGGTTGCGGCCGATTGCTCCTGGGAAGCATTACAAGTTACCAGCAAAAATATCCGGCAACACCAAGCTCGCAATGTCTATCCATGTCAGGCAAACTGGCTGTCCTCTTTCCGGCCTGCTTCGTTCGATTTAATCGTCAGTAATCCGCCCTACATAGCTCCCCAAGACCCTCATCTGCGGCAGGGAGATGTCCGCTTCGAACCTCGCACTGCCTTAGCCTCAGAGCAAAATGGTCTAAAAGCTTTGCAAACTATCGCTGATCAGGCCCGCCGCGGCTTAAAACCCGGCGGCTGGTTAATAGTGGAACACGGTTGGGATCAAGGCCCTCTCGTTGCTAGAATTTTTGAATCTTTCGGTTACAGGGAAATTACCTGTCACCTTGACTGGCAAAAGCATCCGCGCGTCACCCGCGCTCAATGGAGCCCTTAACATGCAACAACAAAAACCCATTATTCTGCCCAGGCACATCGTCAATCAATTGCTGCACCAGGCGCAAACTCACCCTGATTATGAGGTCTGTGGGTTAATTGGCGCAAAAGATGATGTTCCTGTGAGTGTTTATCCAGTCGGAAATATTGCGGAAGACCCCAAAGACCACTTTCGAATGGACCCGGAAGGGCAAATCGCCGCTATGAAAACCATGCGGGAACGGGGAGAAGCGCTGTTTGCCATTTACCATTCCCACCCCAAAGCGCCGGCCCAACCTTCGGAAGAAGACGTGTCTCTGGCAGCCTACCCCGACGCCCTGTATTTGATCATTTCACTCAACACCAAGGGGGTACTGGAAATGCGCGGCTTTTTATTATCTCAAAATTCCTTGCGGGAAATACCTTTGGGAATGGAAGAAATCCGGCAATAGCCATCTCCCCTGCAAAGCTAGTTATCAGCATGTTGCAAATTGACGGCGGCCAGTTTCTCACCCAGCCGCCAACCCGCCATACCTTGACCAATATTCAGGTGATTGAAGCCTTTCTTCCATTAAGGTTTAAGGTCCAAGAACAAAAACCGCATCAATGGTATATACAACTTCAACCTAAAAACATTACCAATACCGTTCAGTCGTAATCTGGCCTGGTTGCTTGCGCAGATTTTCCTGGAACCCACGGGCTTTCAATAGCGCAATGGCATCTTTCACCATCGCCGGATTGCCGCAAATCATGACTTGGCAATCCTCTGGCCGCAAGACAATCCCGGCCTTGGACTCCAGGGTGCTGTCTTCAATGGCTGTGGTAATACGCGCGTGAATCGTATCTGGCGTGTCTTCACGGGTAACACAGGCAAAGTCAATCAATTGCCGGGGATGTTGGCGGTGGAATCCTTGTATCACTTCCCGGTACGCCAGTTCCGCGGCGGTGCGCACACCATGGACCAAAACGATTTTTTCAAAACGTTGCCAGGGAGTTTCCGTTTTCAAAATGGATAAAAAAGGCCCCAACGCCGTGCCCGTGGCCAACATCCATAAATAACGGCCTGACGGCACGTGACTGAGGGTAAAAATACCCGCACCGCGGCGGCTGACCCATACCACATCGCCAGGCCCCAAATTGGCCAAGCGGGGAGTCAGTTTCCCACCCGGCACTACGATGAAGTAAAAATCCAGGGGACGTTCGTCCGGGGCATTGACAAAAGAATAAGGCCGACTGATTAATTCCTCCCCAACCGGCAATGCCAGACGTCCGAACTGTCCGGCCTCAAAAGGCTCAATCTCCGCTTCCACCCTCAGAGAATATAACCGCTCTGCCCAGCGGTATAATTCCACGACCTGTCCTTGGCACCACTTGCGCGAATCGATTTCTACTGTCATGCTTCCCCCTGGATTTTCATCCGTATAATGATTTTCTATTTTCCAACCACGAGCATTTTTTGCAATGAATCAAAAGCAAACTTTACCTTTAGACGAGCTACTTTCCCATACCTATGACCGCATCAGTGAACTGGCGCAAAAAATTCTCCACGAAAAAGACAGCAAAAATGCCAAGGCGGTTGCCGAAAGCGTTCACGAAGCCAAGGAACTTTTGCTCAAAGCCGGGGAAATCCCTCAACAACACGCTGAAGATATCGCCACTTCCATACTGCGGGATTTACACGATGCCGCAACCTCCCTGTTGATGGAAGAACGGGATCTGACCGATTGGCTGCGGCTGGATTTGCTTTTGATCGAAAAGAAGGCACTGCACCGTTTCCAGACACTTGTGGACTTCACCAAGGTGGGGCTTTCTCACCTGAAAAAAACTTTGCAACGTCTTGATGAATGGCGCACTGGCGAAATCACCACCATCGGCACCCTGCAATGCAAAAAATGCGGCGAGATCCTGCATTTTCATAAAACCGGGCGCATCCCTCCTTGCCCCAAGTGCCAAGGCACAACCTTTCAGCGGATCAAAGACTAACATGCCCATGATGATTTGGCAGCTTGATATTCTTAGGATTGCCAAAGGCGCTTTTATCCTACTCGATTTTAACCACCTGTAAGCAATATGACTTCTACTTTGCCCGCTTGTCAAACCACTTGTCCCTACTGCGGTGTCGGTTGTGGGGTGCAAGTTACCCTCACCGATAAGCAAACGCTTCAAATTGAAGGAGACCCCACCCACCCCGCCAATCTGGGACGCCTTTGTTCCAAGGGAAGCGCACTGGCAGAGACGGTGGAACTGCCTGGGCGGGTACTTCACCCCCAAATCGGCGGACGCCGAGTCAGTTGGGAAGAAGCGATAACCACCATCGCGGAAAAATTCAAACAAATCATTACCGAGCACGGTCCGGATTCGGTGGCTTTTTACGTCTCGGGACAATTGCTGACCGAAGATTATTATGTCGCCAACAAATTGATGAAGGGCTTTATCGGCTCAGGCAATATCGACACCAATTCACGGCTATGCATGTCCACGCCAGTGGTGGCCCATCAGCGCGCTTTTGGAGAGGACTGCGTACCCGTTTGTTACGAGGATCTGGAACAGGCCGAGATGGTGGTGCTGGCGGGAAGCAATCTGGCCTGGTGCCACCCTGTGTTGTTCCGGCGGTTGAGCCAGGCCCCGGGGGAACGCTTTGTAGTTACGATCGACCCGCGCCGCACTTACACCACGTCATTGGGCGGTCTGCACCTAGCCATCAAACCGGGCACGGATGCGGTTTTGTTCAATGGCCTGCTGGTCTATTTGTACGACCAAAACTTGGTGGATGAAAGCTTCGTCGCCAATCATACTGAAGGCTTGAAAACCGCAATTGCCGCAGCCCGCGCCAGCGCGCCCGATATTGCCAGCGTAGCCCGGATTTGCGAGTTGCCCGCTGGAGACGTGGCAACCTTCTATCGCCGTTTCGCGGCCACTGAACGAGTAGTGAGTGCCTACTCCCAAGGGCTGAACCAGTCCACCAGCGGAGTGGACAAGGTCAATGCCTTGATCAATTGCCATCTGGTCAGCGGCCGGATTGGCAAGCCCGGCGCCGGCCCTTTTTCCCTGACCGGGCAACCCAACGCCATGGGCGGCCGGGAGGTGGGCGGCCTGGCCAGTCAACTTGCCGCCCATATGGCATTGGAAAATGAGGAAGACCGCAGCCGGGTTCAGCGCTTTTGGCAATCCCCCACCATTGCCGAAAAGCCAGGGCTGAAAGCCACGGCTTTATTCGATGCCATTCTCGAGGGAAAAATCCAGGCAGTATGGATCATGGCTACCAACCCCGCCGTCAGCCTACCCGATGCCGATCAAGTACGACGGGCACTGGAATGTTGCCCCCTAGTCGTCGTCTCCGAGTGCGTACAGACCACCGATACCGCGGTATTGGCGGATATATTACTCCCTGCGGCCACCTGGGGAGAAAAAGACGGCACGGTAACCAACTCCGCCCGGGTGATTTCCCGCCAGCGTGCCTTCCGATCTCCGCCCGGAGAGTCTCAGCCAGACTGGTGGATTGTTACTCAAGTGGCCAAAGCCATGGGTTATGGCCAATACTTCGATTATGACAGTGCAGCACGCATTTTCAGGGAACACGCCGCTTTGTCCGGTTTCGAGAACGATGGCCGGCGACTGTTCGATATCAGTGGGCTGAGTTCCCTGAGCGATGAGCAATATGATTCTTTGCTCCCCAGGCCCTGGCCTATTACCCATTCTGCCCCGGAAGGCACTAGCAGACTATTTGCCGACGGCCGTTATCCCACTGAGAATGGCCGAGCCCGCTTCATCGCCGTGGAACCGGCCCTACCCGCCCGGGAAATCAGTACCAGTCGCCCATTGGTGCTCAACACCGGCCGGGTTCGGGACCAATGGCACACTATGACCCGCACCGGGGCTTCACTCAGACTTTCGGGCCATACTCCGGAACCTTTCGTGACGGTGCATCCCGGCGACGCCGAAAAGTTGGGGTTGCACCACAAAGAACTGGCCTGGGTAAGGGGCCATGGCGGCCACGAGATACTGGCACGCGTTCACATTACTTCACGCCAACGCCCTGGCAGTATATTTGTTCCCATGCACTGGAATGACTTCTATACCAATCAAGGCAGAGTGAATACTCTGCTGGAGAACCTTGTCGATCCTTTGTCCGGTCAGCCCGAATTCAAGCATCAACCTGTGGCTGTGCGTCCTTGCCACTGTGAGTGGTTCGGTTTCTATATTACTCGGGTAGAACTGCACCCCCAATTGAAATATGCCTTGTACTGGGCCAGGGTTCGCTTGGGCCAAGAGCTGTGGCGCTACGAAGTGGCCGGCAACGACGAGCCCAAGGCTTGGCCGACGCGTGCCCGCGAGCTACTGGAAGGCGAACAAGGCGTGTGGATCGAGTACCACGACAGCGTCCGCAACCAGTACCGCGCCGCTGTGCTTCATGAAGAAAGGTTAGTGGCCTGCGTCTACATCAGCCGCAACCCGCAAATACCACCCCGCGATTGGCTGATTGAATTATTTGAACGCGAGCTGCTTAGCAAAGAGGAACGTATGACCCTATTGTTTGGCCGCGAAGGAGACGAAACGGTTGATGATCATACCGTTTGTGCCTGCTTCAAGGTCTCCGAACCCAAGATCCGTCAGGCAATCAAAGAAGGTTATCAATCGGTGGAAGCCATTGGCCAACTATTGGGAGCCGGGCAAAAATGCGGTTCCTGCCTGCCAGAGCTCCATGAATTAGTCTCGGGAGAATAATTGAATGAAAACCGGCAATCCACTGATTTTTCACTGATAAAAATAGACCCGGGGCGGCTCGGATTCACGCATATAGCCCCGATACATTCCCTCGGTATTAAAAACCATGGCAATATTGCCAGCCCGGTCCAGTCCGATCACGCCCCCCTTGCCGCCAATTGGTTTCAGGGTTTCCTGGATCACATCTTCGGCTGCCCTTGCCAGAGACTGCTTGCGATATTTCATGCGTGCCGAGATCTCGTGGCCCACTACCTGGCGGATAAAAAATTCTCCGTGGCCCGTGGCCGAAATAGCGCAGCTGCGATTGTCGGCGTAAGTGCCTGCACCAATAATGGCGGAATCTCCCACTCTTCCCGGATGTTTTTTGGGGGTGCCGCCGGTGGAAGTGCCTGCGGCAAGATTGCCATAGCGGTCCAACGCAACGGCGCCGACCGTGCCCAACCCTGAGGATGGTGACGATTGATCAGTGGATTTTGCGTGGAAATAGGTCGGCGGCACTATCTCAATACCATGTTCGGCAGCAAAGCGCTGGGCACCTTTTGCGACTAACATGACATAAGGCGATTTGGTCATTATTTTATAGGCTGCGGTAATGGGGCTTTTGATGGTGCGGACCCCGGCGACCGCACCAGCCAGGCTCGTTTTTCCCTCCATAATAGAAGCATCCATTTCGATAACCCCGTCACGGTTTCTGACCGATCCCTTGCCCGCATTGAACAAGGGCGATGCCTCCATGATTTGGATAGCGGCAACCACGGCCTGCGCGCTCTCGCCACCTTCCTCGAGAATCTTGAAGCCCTGTTCCAGAGCATTGATTAATTGATGGCGATAAGCATTCTCCTTTGCCGGAGTCAATTCGCCTTTGACGATACGACCGGCTCCCCCATGAATCACTAAGGTAATCGGCCCGGTAGTCATTGTCTGATCAGTGGAAGAGCTGCAAGCAGCAATCAAAAAAAGCGATAAAACCCAAATAACATAGCTCTTCATAAGCAAACAGCAATATAATTTTCACTTTAATGACATAGCTTGCTTCTTTTGCGCTAAACAACCCTTGCCTGCAGGTCAGCCGGCTTCTCCAAGTGTTTGTGGACCAGGCAAGCCCGGCCGCTACGTTTTGCTTCATATAAAGCTTCGTCCGCTCTTTTCAGCAAGAAGTCGGGTGTGAGAGAAGGTGTGGCTACCGCAGTCACAAGACCAATACTGGCGCAAAGAGGGATTTCTTCGCCAGAATCCGGCAGTCTAAGCACGGCAAACCGGGTGGCAAGCCTTGACGCCAGTTTCCGCACCCTGTCAGGTTCAGCCCCGTGCTGCAGTAACACAAACTCATCGCCCCCCAGCCGGGCCGCCATATCGCCTGGACGGCCCGCATGCTCGGCAAGGACTTTGGCCAGTTGCAGTAACGCTTCGTCCCCCGCAAGATGGCCATGGGTATCATTTATCTGCTTGAGATGATCAAGATCAATCAGCAGCAAAGCCAGGATGCTCCCATCGCGTAACGCCCTTCGCCATTCCGATTGGAAATGATCGAAAAAGGCACGGCGGTTGGCCAGCCCCGTCAATTCGTCTGTATGGGCTAGCTCCCGCAAACGCTGCTCCATCAAGAATGCTTGCCGTTCCTTTGATTCTAAAGAGTAGCTGGCAAAAATCATGATCAAAAAGCCCGAGATCAGAAAGAAGCTCAACGCTAGTACAGTAGGAACAGGAAGTGGGCGAATAGCCCATGTTATTGTCAGATACAAAACAAAAGTAATCAATATCGCCGCAGACGACCAGAGAATGTCAGAGCGGAAGAAGACCATCCCTGCCATCATGACAAGTAGCAGGCCGGCAAAATGCAGGTTCTGAATCTCAACTGGCAACAAGACATTCTTGGCAACAATGGCACTGCCGAAAAGCAAAATGCTTAAAAATACCAGTTGCGGGGTATAACGCTCTGCAATCTTGCGGGTACGAAAAGCTTTCCATAATATTAATAGTGTGGGAAAAGCAATGCCAAAACGGATAAGCAGAATGGTTTGCCAATGTTCGCCGCCCGTCAGCCAATCAACAAACCCAAACATCACGAATAAAACCAAGCCAAAACTGATGGCAAAACGATTTTGATTCCAATGGCGGGCGAAGTATTGGCGCTGGAACTGCTGTTCCAGTTCCGGCGGGCTGAAGGCAAGGCGGAGGCCAGTAGGGAACTTGATGTCAGTCTGTGAAAAATCGATTTTCCCTTTCAAGCTTTAACCGCCCTCTAGTCCTTGGAACCTGAACCTTTACCCATCCATTTGATGCAAGTGCAAGCCTAAGACAAAAACAAGCGCTTCACAAGCACAAAATTCTTTAGACTGCAAAAGATGCCTGCAAGGCAATTATTGCAGTAATTGAGCCAATGGCCGGTAACGGTCAGGCATCCCCCAGGCTTGCGCCACGGCCTGGCAAGTAATCCAACCTTGAAAAGTGTTCACTGCCTTGGCGAATCTAGGTGACCGGGTTACCGCGGCAATCCCTTCATTGGCCAGTTTCAAGGCGTAGGGCAAAGTTTCCCGGGTCAGTGCGATGGTGGAAGTGCGAGGATAAGCGCCCGGCATATTGGTAACGCAATAATGAATAACATCATGAAGGGTAAAAACAGGGTCCGCATGAGTCGTAGGCCGGGAAGTTTCGATACAGCCCCCCTGGTCGATACTGACATCGACAATCACCGAGCCGGGAAGCATGCTCTTGACCATTGCTTCGGTTACCACATGAGGCGCCCGGGCACCGCGAAGCAACACCGCCCCCACCACCAAATCAGCATCCGCGATTTCCTTGGCAAGGGTTTCAGGGGACGAGAGAATATAGCGGGTAATGCCTATCTCCCGCTTTAGCTTTTCCCCCGTCTTTTCGTTCAAGCCGGCCATGACCACTTCGGTTCCCATGGCACAGGCGCGTTGCGCGGCATGCCGGCCTACTACACCATCGCCGATGACCAGCATCTTGCCATAACCCGCCTCCAGCACTTTTGCCAGCAAGGTACCACGGCCTTGATTAAACCGGGCCAAAAAATAAGCCCCCATCAAAGTCGCCATGTTGCCTGCCACCCCACTCATGGGCGCCAGCAAGGGCAACCGCCCTTGAGCGTCTTCCAGGGTTTCATAGGCAATGGCGGTGGTCCGGCTTTGGAGTAGCGCTTCCAGCAAGGATTTCGGCGTCGCCGCCAAGTGAAAATAAGTAAACACCATTTGCCCCCGTAGAAAAGGATATTCCGGTGGCAATGGCTCTTTGACTTTCAACACTAATTCGGCGTCCCATGCCTCCGCCTGACTTCCAATCGACGCCCCGGCCGTTTGGTATTCCGCATTGGTAAAGCCGGATCCGACCCCGGCATCGCGCTCGATACATACCTGATGCCCCGCCTTGGCCAAGGTTCTGGCGCCCTCAGGCGTGAGCGCGACCCGGTATTCTTCGGTCTTGGTTTCCTTGGGTACGCCGATTCTCATTATTCCAGCGCCAGGGCGGCTTTACGAATGACCTCTTCCGTTTCACGGACCAAATTCTTGGTTACCGTTTTGGACACCATTTTGGCCGTGATAGGATTAACGTGCTTGCGCAACAGGCCAAGGAATTCGGGTGCCGCAACGACGATGACGTCTTCAAACTCCCCTTTGGCCCTGGCTTTATCCAGATGTTCGGCGATTTGCTTGGCAAACATTTCCGCTTCATGCTTTTTGGGATCGACTTCGTTTTCCATGGCATGACGCCCCTGTCCAGCCCGATCAAAAGCACGTCCCGCATTATCAGCGTTGATGTCCAGCACCCGCGCGCGTGATTCAGGGTGCGCCAGTCCCTCGATTTCCTTCATTGGTTTCAAGCGGCTTTCGGCTTGAAAAATCCGCGCACGACTACTTTCCGCAGCGACAACCCATGTTTTTTTCATCGAAAATCCCCCATGTAGTGGTTAAAGTAACTCATCATTAACATGGCCATAAATTGCCTATTTAAAATTCAAGAGAGACTGGCGCCAGCATTTCCATCCACCAGTTGCAATGCTCTTTGTTTCGCCCCTTCCAGCACTATCTTTGGATTGATGACTACTTGGACAGGTACTTGAGCCAGCATCTTTCCGAACCGCCCTTTGTCACAAAACCCCCGCATAAAATCACCCTGGCGAAGCACCGGCAGAATTTTCGGCGCAATACCACCGGCCAAATAAACCCCGCCCAAGGCCAAACTTTTCAGAACCAGATTCCCGGCTTCCGCGCCGTAAAGGGATGCAAACATTCGCAGCGCTTCCAGGCATAATCTATCGTCTTTTTCCAAACCCCATTCGCTGATCAGCGGCGAAGGATCGCGTTCCATCATTGCCGCCGCCAGTTGCGGATTTTCTGGAGCGATGCCTTCATCGCGCAAAAACCGGTAGATCACGGCCAATCCGGGGCCGGAAACTAACCGCTCATAACTTACATGACCCTCCAATTCGTTGCGGAGTTTTGCCAACAAACGGTCTTGCAATGGGCTATTGGGCGCGAAATCACAATGCCCGCCTTCGGTAGCGACAATAATATCGTTATTTTCATGCCGGATAATCAGTGCCTCTCCCAATCCAGTACCGGCCGCTATCACTGCCCGGTTTGCCGATGCCTTCGCCCTAGCATTGGGATTCAGTGCCACAAGTTGATTTTCCGGCAAACACACAATACCGTGCGCAGCCGCCTCCAAATCATTGAGCAACTTCACTTTGGCACCTGGCAACAAATTTGCCAGTTCCTTTTCGGAAAGGACCCAAGGCAAATTGGTTGTCCGGCATTTTCCCTCCTCCACAGGGCCTGCCACGCCAAAACAGGCAGTGGCTATCGGGCCGGGCTGTTCATTCAAAAATTCACTCAAAAGATCTTCAAAGCTGCGGAAGTCACCGCTGGCAAATTGCTTTTCAAGCAGACAAGAAAAGCCTTGCCGGGATAATTCTCCAAGGGAAAGCCAAGTCTTGGTGCCGCCGATATCTCCGGCCAGAAGCAACTGTTTCAACTGTTTTTGATCCCAGCCAATCTCATTCCCCCTGCAAGGTGGCGATAATGGCCCGGCTACCGCCGTGGTTGCGGTGCTCTCCCAAGTATATTCCTTGCCAGGTGCCTAGTAATAAGCTCCCTCTCCCGATTGGCACGGTGACCGATACGCCCAGCAACGAACACTTGATATGAGCGGGCATATCATCGGAACCTTCCAGCACATGCCGATAATAAGGCGCGTCCTCGGGGACAAAATGAAGGAAATGAGATTCCATGTCCGTCCGGACACTGGGGTCGGCATTTTCATTGATGGTCAGCGAAGCTGAGGTATGGCACAGGAAAAAATGCGCCAATCCAACTTTGAAATCGCGCAGCTCTGGGAGTTGGGCTTGCAACTCACTGGTTATCAAATGAAACCCCCGGCGTTTAGGAGATAATGTGATTTTCTTCTGTACCCACATGGTTAGTTCAGAATGAGTGAATGACTGGCGGAGAGGGCGGGATTCGAACCCGCGTGGGCTGACAAGCCCCAACCGATTTCGAGTCGGCGCCGTTTGGCCACTCCGGCACCTCTCCTCGCAACTCGAAAGCCTAAGACTCGATTGCAGTGAAATAGTACCATTTGGCGAAACGCTCTGCCACGGCAATACCTTGCCACCATGCCAATCTTATTTTATCCACGCTTGAATGTAGATATAGAAACAAGATTATCTGATTTTTCTATAAAACCAGCTTCAAATGAGGTTTCTCATTTCAAGCCCGTATTGAAATCAGTCTTTGACTCCGTTTCTGGAACATTTGTTACAAAAAAAAGAAAAATCGTTGTTTCCCGGCAAAAAAAAGGCTATAACTTCTTTAAAGTCAAAGAAGGCATATTCAGTTGAATGGGAATGTGTCTTGGTATAAACAGATAACAACAACCCATTTAACTTTGCATTCTCTGTCAATTGCGGGACTAAGGAACCTCTGAACAAGCCATCCCTGGCTAGTTCGGAGAGCGAAAAACAAAAATTGTGATTTTTGTTTTTCTCACAAAGTCAATCACTTACAGTGACTGGCTTTGGCGGCACATCTATATGCCGCAGGAGCCTCTGACTTAATCAGAGACTCCCTAATTGCCAGAGATGGAAATATTAATCGGCGGGGGGCTGCATGATCCATCAACGTACTCTGAGAAATCCGATTCGCGCCCGTGGGATTGGGTTGCACAGCGGCCGACAGGTCTGCTTGACCCTGCGCCCGGCGCCGCCCAATAGCGGAATTGTGTTTCGCCGGGTTGATCTGCCTTCCCCCGTCACTATTCCCGCCCGCAGTGACTATGTCGGCAAAACCCTGCTTTCCACTTCCCTGACCAAAAACGGTGTTACCGTTGCCACAGTGGAACACTTGCTTGCCGCACTTGCCGGCCTTGGGGTAGATAATGCCTATGTGGATGTCGACGCGCCAGAAATTCCCATCATGGATGGCAGTGCGGCACCGTTCGTGTTTTTGATCCAGTCCGCCGGCGTTCAAATCCAAAAGGCTACCAAACAGATGGTTAGAATCCGCCAGACCATCAGAGTGAAAGACGGCGACAAATGGGCCTGCCTGGAACCTTATCACGGGTTTAAAGTCGATCTCACGCTGGACTTCGATCATCCCGTCTTCAACACTAAATCTTGCTCACTCAGCATTGATTTCGCCGATACATCCTTCAGCCGAGAAGTGGCACGAGCCCGGACTTTTGGTTTTCTTCGGGATGTGGAACAGTTGAGGAAGCAACAATTGGCACTGGGGGGCAGCTTGAAAAATTCCGTGGTAATCGATGACCAAGGCGTCATCAACGAAGAGGGGCTACGCTATCCAGACGAATTCGTCCGTCATAAAATACTCGACGCCATCGGCGATCTATATCTGTTGGGGCATGGCCTGCAAGGGGCGTTTTCAGGCTATAAATCCGGCCACGGTTTAAATATCCGTTTAATTCATGCACTCCTGCAACAACCCCAAAGTTGGGAAATCGTGCCTTGCACACATTCCACTGTCTCTCCGGAAGTCAACCTTTCCCTGGAGGAGCCTCTCCTGCAAGCTTGTTGACTTTAGACCGGCGGCGCATGGCTTTTACCAAACCAACCAATGCTTGCCTGATATCCTCATCCTGATTGCACTGCGCCTCAAGTAACAATTGATTCAGAACCCTCTCGTCCGGCACTCGCACAAAATCAGACTTCGGCCTTGCAGAGGTATTTGCGGGAGGATGCCATATCCTGATTTTGATTCGAGTGACAGGGCCAACCGATGCCGCTTCTGACAAAATCGTGGACTGATAAAACCTCAATTGGGAAGCCCAGGCAGCGGAGTTGGTGTAAATCACCAATAACCCATCCAGCCGCAATACACACGCAATACAATGATCCGACAAATTCTGCGGCAGGCCGGCCTGAATCCGCTGTAAAAGTTTTTTGTGCAAATGGGCGCGCGCTTTTAGTGTCGATAGCACGGAATCCTCCAGCATTTGCCCTACAGGGATGAGGCCCGGTTTAGATTTATTCTTTACACTGGATGACATCGCCGTTTCTGTAATAGAACTAAAGCCTGGATTTGAACGTCAAATCCAGTCGATGATAACAATATTTTGCAAATTTCCCGCTTTAAATTTCGAGCTCCGCTACCACTGCGGTAAAATGACTGAATTTTCTTATGGATCAACCGTCCGCGGTTTTGCCGCGAACATTATATTTTTGGAATCATTGAACAATGCTAGGCAATCTGGTTAAAAAAGTAATCGGCTCACGCAACGACCGCATCGTCAAAAGAAAATTCAAAGTCGTTGACAGGATCAATGCCCTGGAACCACAGTTCCAGGCGTTGAGCGATGCGCAACTTCAGGCGAAGACCGAAGAATTCAGAAACCGCCTGGAACAAGGCGAAACCCTCGCCGATCTCCTCCCGGAAGCGTTCGCCACCGTCCGTGAAGCAGGGAGGCGGGTTCTCAACATGCGCCATTTCGATGTCCAGTTGATAGGCGGCATGGTCTTGAACGATGGCAAGATCGCGGAAATGAAAACCGGGGAGGGGAAAACCCTGGTCGCCACCTTGGCTGCCTATCTCAATGCCCTGCCCGGCAAGGGCGTGCACGTGGTCACCGTCAACGACTATCTGGCCACCCGCGACGAACAGTGGATGGGCAAGATCTACCGCTTTCTGGGCCTGACCACTGGCGTCATCACCAGTGGCCTGAACCAGCAGCAACGGCGTGAAGCCTACGCCGCTGACATTACCTACGGCACCAACAACGAATTCGGCTTCGATTATCTGCGTGACAACATGGCCTTCAGCCGCGAGGAACAGGTCCAGCGCGGCCACTATTTCGCCATCGTGGACGAAGTGGACTCGATTCTGATTGACGAAGCCCGCACCCCCCTGATCATTTCCGGCCCCACTGAGGAACGCACCGATCTTTACATCAAAATGAACGAGCTGGTGCCTCAGTTACAGCGCCAGGAAAATGAGGAGGAACCTGCCGATTACACCGTGGACGAGAAAACGCGCCAGGTCTTCCTCACCGAACAGGGCCACGAAAAGGTCGAGCGGCTGCTGGTGGAGCACGGCTTGATGGCAGCCGGGGAAAGCCTGTACGATGCCAACAACATCCGCCTGCTCCATTACCTCAATGCCGCGCTGCGGGCCCATTCCCTGTTCCAACGAGACGTGGACTACATCGTCCGCAACGGCGAAGTGGTGATTGTCGATGAATTCACCGGCCGCATCATGCCCGGCCGGCGCTGGTCGGAAGGCTTGCACCAGGCCATCGAAGCCAAGGAAGGGGTGCCCATCCAACAGGAAAACCAGACCCTGGCCTCGATCACCTTCCAGAATTACTTCCGTCTCTACGAAAAACTCTCCGGGATGACCGGCACCGCCGACACCGAGGCGTTCGAATTCCACCAGATCTACGGCCTGGAAGTAGTGGTGATTCCCACCCACAAGCCCATGATCCGCAAGGACCACAGCGACCTGGTCTATCTTACGGTGCAGGAAAAATACAATGCCATCGCCCAGGACATCAAGGAACGGGTGCAGAAAGGCCAGCCGGTCCTGGTGGGCACCACCTCCATCGAGAACTCGGAATATCTGTCCGCCCTGCTCAAAAAACAGAAAATTCCCCACGAAGTCCTCAACGCCAAGCAGCACGAACGAGAAGCACACATCATCGCCAACGCCGGCCGCCCGGGTAATGTGACCATCGCCACCAACATGGCCGGGCGCGGCACCGACATCGTCCTTGGGGGTAATCTGGAATCAGAGCTGGCCGCACTAGGCGAGGATGCTCCCGAAGACGCCAAGGAAAAAGCCCGCCAGGACTGGCAGCGACGCCACAATCAGGTAGTAGAAGCCGGTGGCTTGCATGTGATCGGTTCCGAACGTCATGAATCGCGCCGGATTGACAATCAGCTCCGGGGTCGCAGCGGACGCCAGGGCGACCCCGGCTCCACTCGTTTCTACCTGTCATTGCAGGACAATTTATTGCGGATTTTCGCCTCTGACCGGGTAGCCGCATTGATGCAAAAGCTGGGCATGGAGGAAGGCGAGGCCATCGAACATCCGTGGGTCACCCGCGCCATCGAAAATGCCCAGCGCAAAGTGGAAGCCCACAATTTCGACATCCGCAAGCAACTCCTGGAATACGACAACGTCGCCAACGACCAGCGCAAGGTCATCTACGAGCTGCGCAACGAGCTTTTGGCCTCGGAAGACATTACCGACATTCTCGATGCCATCCGCCAGGACGTGCTGTTCGAACTGATAGACAAACACATCCCGCCCAATACCTTCGAGGAACAATGGGACCTGGAAGGATTGGAGAAAGCGCTGGAAGGTGAATTCGGCTTTACTTATCCAGTCAAGCAACGGCTGGAGGAAGATCCGGAACTGCAAATCGAATCCTTGAAGGAAGAAATCCTCGAGGCGGCTGTGAACGCTTACCGGGAAAAAGAGCAGCAAGTGGGACCGGAAGTCATCCGCCAGTTCGAAAAATCGGTGATGCTCCAGATCCTGGACAATTCCTGGAAAGAGCATCTTGCGGCCATGGATCACCTGCGCCAGGGCATCCACCTGCGCGGTTACGCCCAGCGCGATCCCAAGCAGGAATATAAGCGGGAAGCATTCCAGATGTTCAAATCCATGCTCGACAACATCAAGCATGAAACCATCAGCATCCTGTCTCGGGTACAAGTGCAAAACGAGGAAGACGTGGAAGCCATCGACGAACAACGCCGAGCCAGCGAACCGCAAGAAATGCACTTCGAGCACGCCGAGGCCAGCGCCATGACTGAAGAAGAAGCCCTGGCCATGGCCGAGGCGGAAACCGAAGGCGAGGTGGCGGTGGAACAAAAACCCTTCGTCCGCCCGACCCGCAAGATCGGCCGCAATGAACCCTGCCCCTGTGGCAGTGGCAAGAAATACAAGCAGTGCCACGGTAAACTGAGCTGATGGCCGTCGGCAGCGACCGCTTCCCGTCAATGCCCGCCCTTGCGGGCATTCGTTTGGGCACAGCCCGGGCGGGACTCCGGTCCGGTCCCGGCGATGACCTCGCTGTCATCGAACTGGCGCCTGATTCGGTTGCCGCGGCCGTCTTTACCCGCAATGCCTTTTGCGCAGCGCCGGTGACAGTGGCCAAGCGCCATTTAAAAGTGTCCCCATCGCCCCGCTGGTTATTGATCAACGCCGGCAACGCCAACGCCGGCACCGGCCAGCAGGGGATTGAAGACGCCTTAGCTACCTGCCGAGCGTTGAGTGATCTGACGCAAGGGCAACCCACGCAAATCCTCCCTTTCTCGACCGGCGTCATTGGCGAACCCTTGCCCGTGGAAAAAATCACCGCCGCCCTGCCCCAGGCCCTGACCAGCCTTTCCCCACAGAACTGGGAAAATGCCGCCCGCGCCATCATGACCACCGACACCCGTCCCAAGGGCGCCGTGGCCAAAGTAACCATAGGCGGCAAAGCGGTCACCATTGCCGGCATTGCCAAGGGTGCCGGAATGATCGCCCCCAACATGGCCACCATGTTGGCTTTCATCGGCACCGATGCCAAAGCTGCCCCGGCAACGCTGCAATCCCTGCTGCAAACCTGCGTTGGAGACACCTTCAACGCCATCACCGTCGATGGTGACACCTCCACCAACGATGCGTGCATACTGATGGCCACAGGCCAGGCAAACAACCCGACGCTCGATGCCAGCCACCCAGATTTGGATGCCTTCCGCCACGCCTTGCATGAAGTATGCGCACAATTAGCGCAGGCCATTGTCCGCGACGGTGAAGGCGCAACCAAACTGATGCGTATCAAGGTCACAGAAGCCAAAAACGAAACCGAAGCCCGCCAGGTAGCCTTCACTGTCGCCAATTCCCCTCTGGTCAAAACCGCCTTTTTTGCCGGCGACCCCAACTGGGGCCGGATTCTGGCAGCCGTCGGGCGGGCGGGAATCGATCAAATGGTCATTGACGATATCCGGATTTGGCTAGATGAAATTTGCATCGTCAGCGGCGGCGGCCGGAATCCAGACTATACGGAAACCCAAGGCCAACAAGTGATGGCCCAAGATGAAATCACCGTCACCATCGCGCTCGGCCGGGGTCAAACCCAGACCCAGGTGCTGACTTGTGATCTCTCCTACGATTATGTCCGTATCAATGCAGAGTACCGGACTTAGCACCCGCCCCAATTGACCATGACAAAAAGGCGAGACGAAAGGCTTTCCAGAGTGTACGGCGTTTTCCCGAAAATCCCTCGCCTATTGAGATAAAAATGGCAATGATCCATGTCGCCGTGGGGGTAATCCGCAATCGCCACGGCGAGATCCTTATCACCAAGCGCCATGACCATGTCCATCAAGGCGGTCTGTGGGAATTTCCCGGCGGCAAGGTGGAATCCGGCGAGACCGTCGAAGCCGCCCTCAGGCGCGAACTGCACGAAGAACTGGGCATCCAGGTTGCCGAATCCGCCCCTTTGATTCAAGTACGCCACCACTATGACGATCGCTGCGTCCTGCTGGATGTCTTCGAAATAGAGCGCTTTGAAGGCGAACCCCGCAGCCGGGAAGGCCAACCCCTGGCCTGGGCGATGCCGGAAAAACTTTCTCCCTCTGCTTTCCCGGCCGCCGACAAACCCATTATCAACGCGGTCAGACTGCCAACTTTTTATGCGGTTCTGGAAAATGCACCCAGCCCTGAAAGTTACCGGCAGCGGTTTCAAGCCCTTTTGCAAAAGGGTGTACGCCTCATCTACTGGCGCGCCCGCAACTTGCCGGAGCAAATTTACCTAAAACTTGCGGAGGAGTTCGCGCAACTGGCCAAAACCACAGACGCTACCGTCATGCTCCGGGATACCATCTCATCCGATTCACCCGGTACCGGCGCTCATTTGACGGCTTCCCGCCTTGTTACATTAAAAAAAAGGCCACCAGGCAACATCGTAGCCGCCGCTTGTCATTCCCTGGAAGAACTCCGAATGGCCGATGAGTTGCAACTGAATTTCGCTGTTCTCTCCCCTATTCTACCTACCACGACCCATCCCAACGCATCGCCTTTGGGATGGGACACCGCCACCCAATGGCTGAAACACGTCAACCTGCCGGTGTATTTAATGGGAGGGCTGCAACCATCAGACTTGCCCCAAGCCCGTCGCTGTGGCGCTCAAGGAATCGCCGGAATCCGGTTATTTCAGCGTTTGAGCTGAAAAATCCTGAGCGGGACTGTAAAAAAAATCATAAAAAAAACCTTTTATGCCTCTTAATCTTGCCAGAAGAGTGTAAATATAAATTTACACAATCAGGGGAATTTTCGTAAAAACATATTGGATATCCATTTTTTATCTTTTAATTCATTAGGTTACAAGAGATGGCCTGGAGATTGCTTTATCTTTCATACGAATAAAAACCCCATCACCCTGGGTTTTTATTGTCAACGCAATCCGTTAATGACCTGGAGTCTATGACCAATGAAAAAAAATGATTTCAATACCGCGCCTATCGCTCTGTCACTCATCATGATGTTACTCATGGTGCCCGGGCTCAGTACCGCTGCAGTAAGCCTGACACGAACTGGCTTTCAAACGGCAACCAGCGGATACACAATGCAAGTCGAAGGTTTCGACAATTATTCAGATGGCCAAACACTCACCTCCACCCCGGACTTTTCCATGAGCACTTCTTCCGGCCAACCCATTGTCACAAGTGCCTATGTTGTCAGTACTACTCCCAATGGCCTGGGCCTGACCACCCATGGTGATTATTTCGGTCCTGCAGACACTATAACCTTCTCCTTCAACACCCCCATCCATGCTTTCGCCATTGACATCAATACTTTTGCCGACCAGGATGGTGATTTTAGCGCTACTATCAACACCACCTCCGGGCAGACGGAAATTTACAGCATCTTTTCGCCAGTCCCGACTTATGGACAATTCATCGGGTTCGTCTCAAACACCCCATTCACTGACGTTACCATTGCCGCGGAAGCAAATTATTCCTACACGCTTGATACCGTCCAATACGGAAATGTCTCTGCTGTCCCCGTCCCTGCCGCGGTCTGGCTGTTTGGTTCCGCTATTTTAAGTTTATTCGGAGTGCGCCGCTTTAAATCTGATATATAGCCTGATAGCACAACACCCGTTATCAGACGATACGGTGCCACGACCGTAAGCGAGTAGGCCGGGTTAGGCGTCAGCCGTAACCCGGCATGAGAGCGGCTGATAGCTGCTTCTGCGCATCGTTCTCCGGCCACCAAATAGGCGGATAATCGTAGCTCGGGTGAGGCTATGCTCACCCGAGAACAAACAAACCCCAATTGTCAGGTTACGCTTCGCTAACCTGACCTACCACCCTACTGAAACTTGACTTTTTGGAAAAACCTATGGGCTTTGATTATCTGGTGAGGGCACTTCCACGGTTTTTTTCAGTTCCCCGTTAACATAAATGTCATAGGTTCCCGGGTATAAAAGCATAGCCTTACCTATCGTAGCTTTGTCGGCTATTACAAGGCCAGGTGGGCCGATATCAGGCGATAGTGCAAATGTTGTAATTTCTATCCTTCCATGATTTTCAGCCGTTTCCCCGGGTACTTTCGTTACTTCAAAAACCGGGTATATAGTATCGACAGTGGTAACATCCATGTTTAGTTCCAGAAACAGCCATTGTTGTGACTCGGAACTTTGGCTGCCAAGGATCCTACTTTGTACAAGACTGACAGGAGGCGTTCCTGAGAGGTATTTGGCAGCCTGTGTCACGGAAAAATTGAGACCGGCCTGATGCTGCATTCTCACCCAATACCATTGACCTGGCTGAACTTCGACACAAGGTAATACCGCAATGCCCGCCTCGGTATCGTAACTATTTTTGCAATTGACCACTGCATTTGCATTTGACCA
>JALSQY010000051.1 GCA_026985035.1 Methylothermaceae bacterium | reverse complement strand
AATTCTTCCCGTAACATTTCTCCCGGATGGGTTGGTTCTCTATGAGTTGGAATTCTCATCGAATTTTACCTTCAGTGATAATCAGTAATTTCCACATTTGCTGGACCTGATTCTTCCCACGTAAAACGGATTCCATGTTATTCAAGGTTTTATCCAACCTGATTCCGTATCTCCCGCTCTGACTGCCGGGAGCGGATGGAAAGCTAAATTCGAACTGGATCAGGGTGTGCCTGGGTCTGCGGCCTTAACTAATGCTGATTGATACGCATAGGGTGTTGATATTCAGTCATCCCAGCGGTCATCCCGAACCTGGATGACATCTGCCACGACTCTCACTGGAAAGACGTGCAGATCTTCGTATGCCGGGGGAGACAAGACTTCGCCGGTTTTGATGCAAAAGCGGGCGCCGTGGCGGGGGCAGATGATTTCGTCACCTTCCAGTTCGCCACTGGCTATTTCCGCCCCGTCGTGGGTGCAAACGTCTTCGATGGCGTAATATTCCCCATCCAAATTGAATACCGCCACATCAGTGCCATCCAGATCGATCACTCTATGCTGGCCAGGGGGCAGTTCACAGGTTTTGCAGATATCTATCCAGTCAGACATGGCTTTTAGGAATCGTAATAATAAAGCTGTTGGCCCGGGCGCAGCCGCCGCGGGTTGGTGACGCCGTTGATGAACTTCAACTGTTTGATAGGGACGCCAAGACGACGGGCAATCAGGCCCAGATTATCCCCAGAACGGACCCGGTAGAATTTTCTGGTCAGCGTTTTGTTGACAGGAATAATCAGGGATTGTCCCACTTTGATGTGATTTCCGGTGATGTTGTTGGCCTTGCGAAGGGCTTGCACACTGACGCCGAACATTTTCGCGATGCCGCCGAGATAGTTGCCTTTTTTGACCTGGTAAACCAGACGGTTGGAGGCAGTGCTGGCCTTTGTCTTTGTCACGGTTTTTGCTTTGGCGACTTTTACAGACGATGCCTTGGCTTTTGCGGTGGATTGCCTGAATTTTCCAGCGGCTGGAGCAAGGGCGATTTGAACGCCGGCCGGTTTCCACAATTTGGT
>JALSQY010000050.1 GCA_026985035.1 Methylothermaceae bacterium | reverse complement strand
GGCAAGCCGCCCAAAGTCGTCATTGTCGCCTGCATGAGAAAGTTGCTCACCATCATGAACGCCATGATCAAAAACAATACCCCCTGGACACCAACAATGGCTTGACAGGAAACACGGTTGCTCTCCCAGAGGGAGAGGGGAGAATCGGTTCATGCGATTGCCCTGGGTATGTCGGCTGATTTGTTACGGGTTTCTGCCAATCGCCCGCCGGGCTTGTCGAACAGATTACCGATAGGCGGGATGGTGGGATTTGGGTTTGGTCTTCAGCGTCACCAGCGAGTAAGTCAGCGTTAGCCGTCACCTGGCATGGTGGTGCTGGTTGTGTTGGGTTGTGAGAGCCAACCTATTTGACTTAATGAGCAATGCTTTGCAGCACCAGCCCGGATAGTTCACCTGTTGGAATCGGGGCGCTCAACCGGGGAAACCCGAACCAACACCCCAAACGCGGGATGATCGAAATAGTGGGTTTCGTTAAGAAGAACACGCCGCTTTTCCCGCAGACGATGGGTGCCGCCGGGAGCGCGGTATTCCATATCAACGATGACATAAAGGTATTGGCCCCGCTGCAAGCGGATAATGCCTTCCACATCATGAAAATTCGTGACTAGATAAGGCGCATTGATGCGGTTGGCAAGGGCTGGCTGGATCCAGGCTTGATGTAGTACAGGATGATAGGGGCGGGATTGTTTCAGGCGGCGGTAAGTTTCCGCGAGATCGGACTCTTGCGCCGGTAAAAGCTTGGGTCTTTTCAGGTTGGCCGGGCGGGAAAAGCCAGGCTGTTGGGTCAAATCCTCGTCGGTGGTGACGGGTTGGGAGAATACTAGCACCGATACTTTATACCAGCGCACAGGTTCGGGGGCGGCCGTGGCGTTTCCCAGCACCAGGCATAAAAACCCGATCAGAAACGCCAGTCTGAGAAAATACCGGGTTGTCATTTGGCCGCCATGTTCAATGATGCACGGGCTTGGGGAGGCGGTTTGAATTATGGTAGTTTGATACCGCCGCCAGGCATGCCGCCGCCAGGCATGCCGCCGCCAGGTATATCTCCCCCTGGCATGCCGCCTTTGG
>JALSQY010000049.1 GCA_026985035.1 Methylothermaceae bacterium | reverse complement strand
TCCAAAGTGCCTGCGACAGCTTCCCGTGGTTGGGCCAGGTCTATCGGCAGAGTGGAAGCTATCCCCACCTCTTCTCCGCAGGCAATGGGTGTGACAGCACCGTCGTGCTCCATCTCGAGTTGCTGCATTCCTCCGTTGGCAATCTACAAATCCAAACCTGTGACAGCCTCCCCTGGAAAGGACAAGTCTTACACCAAAGCGGCCAATACGCCTTCGATACCCTCAATGCGGCTGGTTGTGACAGTACCCTCCTGCTCGACCTCACCGTGCATCCTTCCGTTCGCACGACGGAGCAGGTATCCGTCTGTAAGTCCTTCACTTGGCACGGGCAGCAGTACACCCGGAGTGGGACCTATCGTTTTGATACGGTGGGAAGGTATGCCTGTGACAGTTTGGTAACCTTGGAATTGGAGATTGTGGATACGATTCGGGCGGAGCAAAGTATTGAGATTTGTCAGGGAGACTCCGTACGGGTGTTCGGACAGTGGATCCGTCAGCCGACGACCCGCACGCAGGCCTTCGTCACCCCCGAGGGATGCGACAGCGTACAGACCTATCATATCCGCGTTCGCCCGTTAAAACACGGGGCCCTCGTCCGGAGCATCTGCCCCGGCGACTCCGTCAACGTCTTTGGGAAATGGTGGAAAATCCCCGGACAATACGCGTTGCAAAAGCCCGTCCCCGGTGCCTGCGACAGTGTCTACACCCTGGAGATCGTCCCCCTCAAAAAGGTAGAGACCCGCGATACCCTCTCCCTCTGTCAAGGAGACAGTTTGAGGCTCTTCGGCCAGCTCATCAAAGGGCAAGCAGACCTCGAAGCCGTCTTCCCCGCGGCCAATGGCTGCGACAGTCTCTCGCGCGTACATGTAAGGGTATTGCCTGTCGCAGAGCAAAGGGTGGAGATGACCCTCTGTCCCGGAGATTCTCTCTTCATCGGGGGGCACTGGGTTACCCGGTCCGGCAATTACGCCGTAACCGCCCGGGGCATCAACGGATGTGATTCCATTACGCATTGGGAGATCGTCGCGCTGGCGCCTCCGGAGGGGCCTCAGGCAACCGTAGATTGCGATT
>JALSQY010000048.1 GCA_026985035.1 Methylothermaceae bacterium | reverse complement strand
CGTGCGCTTTAAAAGCGCGGTGCGGGAAGTGGCTTCAGGGCTGCGCCAGGCCCGGGGCATTGCGTTGTCGCAAACCCAGGAAGCGGTTTTTTTTCTTGATGTGGAAGAGCGGATTTATAGGATCGATCAACAACGCAAGACCCATTCTCTCCCCAAATTTATCGAATTTATGCTGGAAACTGCCGAATCGGAAATGACCGGCCCCAACCGGGGAAACATCCGCTTCTTTCCCGATGGGTCGTCAACAGGGGGGCGGATTATCCTCAAATGGGGCTCGCGCAAGCGCCGGGTGGATATCAACTGGCTAACTGGCCGGATCACCTTGGGTGATGTCAATGAAGAAACGTAACCAGCGCGGTTTTACCTTGTTGGAGATCATGGTGGCCTTCACCATCATGGCGCTTTCCGTCGCGGTCTTGCTGCGGGCTTTCGGCGGCAGCGTACGGTTGATTGGCGATGCCGGGGAGATCGCCAAGGCGGTGTCTCTGGCCCAGTCCAAATTGGCCGAGGTGGGCAGAGTTATCCCGGTGGAAGAGGCGGAAGAAAGCGGGCAGTGGAAAAACAACTACCATTGGACATTATCCATTCAGCCCTTCGATCCTTTTCAACCGGTAGCTGACAACCCCCACCTGGCAATGTATCGGGTTGCAGTCACTGTGACCTGGGAGGATGGCGGACGCCAACGCCATTATTCGCTCAGTACGTTGCGCCTGGCCCGCAAGGACCGGCTATGAAACGCATTCAAGCGGGCTTTACTTTGGTCGAGGTGCTGATAGCGCTGGCCTTGTTCAGCATCATGCTTAGCCTGTTGTTCGCCACCTTGCAAATGGCGGCCCGTAATTGGGAGGCCGGGGAAAAAAAGGCTGATGCAGTGACCGAAAGGGTGATTGTGGAGCGTTTTCTGCGCCGTACCCTGGGCGCCGCCCGAACCTGGGACGGTATCAAGGATGAAAAGGATGAAGTTTTTGACGATGGCATCGATATTTATCTTGAGGGCACCAGCACTACATTGGAATATATCGCGCCATTGCCTTTGACCCTGGGCATCAAGGGGCCCCAGCGTTTCACTTT
>JALSQY010000047.1 GCA_026985035.1 Methylothermaceae bacterium | reverse complement strand
CCCTGGAGAAATAAAAAAACGATTGCAAGCGGATCGTCAGCGCCCATTCAGCATAAAACAAACAACGCTCACGGACAGCACAGGAAGCTGGCATCCCATTCTTTGGAGGAACGCACCATGCCACAAATCGTCATTCGCTACATCAGCGGATCGAAGGCCAACCAAGAAGAAATCTTCGATCTGGACACCGATAAAACCTATACCCTGGGGAGGGATCCATCTTCCGACATCGCCTTTGATCCGGAACAGGATGATCTGGTGAGCCGCCATCATGCCGAAATCCGGACCGATCCCGCCGATCCTGAAAAGTTTGTGATCTCCGATCTGAACAGCCGTAACGGCCTGTACGTCAACCAGATCAAAGTTGAAGGTAATGCCGACCTTCATCACGGCGACATGATCCAGTTGGGAAAAAACGGTCCCGAAATCATGTTCGAACTCGATCCGCCACCGGCGGCCATTCTCCGTGCCACCCGGATTGCCGAAAGTCCCACCGAAGCCATGAATCAAACCCGCGAGTCCACCGGCCTCGGCACCGCCCTTACCCGCTCAGGAGAAACCAAGACGGTGGATATTGAGGATGTTTCCGCTTCGACGGCACCTGCATCGTCCGATACCGAACACCGTCCGGTCGGCCGGGCTACCGTGGAACATTTGATCTCTTCCAAGGAAAAACAATCGAAAAAAACCCTGATCAACGGCATTGCCGCCACCATTGGGATTATCGCATTGGTTTCGGCTTTTTTTATCTACAAAAACATGCGGGTGGAAAAGGAACTCGGCAAAGCGAGGGAAGAACTCGCCCAGGCCGGCCAGAAAATCCAGGCGGCCGATACCGAAATCAAAAATATCCAAGCCGTCATGACCCCCCGCGAGGTTGCCGATAATTTTTCCAAGGCCACGGTCTATCTGGAAACCAGTTGGAAATTGATCGATACCGTCAGTGGCCGGCAAATTTATCACCGCTACGCCACATTCAACAGAAAACGTCTGCCCGCTTATATCCAGCTTTCCGATGGCGTCATCGAACCTTGGTTAATCACCGATGACGAGAATGGGACGAACACCCCGATCGGCGGGACACTCAGAGGTTCCGGCTTTGTGGTGACCGAAAACGGCTTCGTACTTACAAATCGCCATGTCGCCGCCCCCTGGTTGACCAGTTCCCAGCCTCAATTGCCGGGTTATCTGTTTGGCTTCAACGGGCGAAAGTTGAAACTTCTGGGGACGCTGACCGATCCCGGACAAGGCGACCTTTTCAAATGGGTGCCGGCGAAAAGCAAGCTGTTGGGGGGACAGTCGGTCGGCCCCAAAAGGATCGAAGGACGACATGACACGCTGGATGCAACATTTCCAAAGACCAATCTGCGCATTCCCGCCAAGTTGGTCAGGATCTCCAACGAACACGATGTGGCCCTGCTCAAGATTGATACGCCAGTGGCCCTGAAAAAAGTCGAACTGTACGACAACTATAATGACGTTCGTCCCGGCGATCCCATCACCATCCTGGGCTACCCGGCGATTTCTTCCCAAGTCGCCGTGGTCACCAAATCCCAGGACATGTTCAATCCCGTCTCAGATGTCGCCATCGTTCCCGACCCAACCGTTACCCCCGGCGTGATCGGCAAGGTGGTTCGCGGCACGGCTTCACTGGCGAACGCGGATACTCAGTTCTACATGAGCAGTTCCGATACCTATCAGTTGACCGCCACCGCCACCGGCTTCGGCAACAGCGGCGGGCCGGTCTTCGATGAGCACGGCCGGGTCATCGGAATCTTTTATGCCGGCAGAAAGGATGAGATGGCCACCAAGGTGACTTATGCCGTACCCATCAAATACGGCATGGCTTTGATGAGCATCACCCCGGTCATGAAGTAATCGCGGCGAAATACCATGGGGTTGCCGCTGCAATCGCGTATTGGTGACTACCGGCTGGTGGAATTTCTCGGCGCCGGCGGTATGGGGGAAGTCTATCGCGCCGTGCACCTAACCATCGGCCGGGTCGTTGCCATCAAGGTGTTGACCCGGGCCATGGGCACGGGCCGGGACCGGTTCATGAACGAAGCCCGGATCCAGGCAGCCTTGCAGCACCCCAATATCGCCACCCTCTATGATTTTCTCCACCATAACGGCATTTTATGCATCATCATGGAGTATATCGACGGGGAAACCCTGGCGGAACGGATAGAGCGCAAGGGCGGCCTGCCCCTGAAAGAGACGACCTATATTTTTCCGGCGGTCGTGAAAGCCATCGCCTATCTCCACGATCACCGTGTGATTCACCGTGACATCAAATCCAACAACATCAAGATCGACGCTTCCGGCCGGGTCAAGCTCCTGGATTTCGGCATCGCCAAGGATGCCGCCAGCCCCAAATTGACGCAAGCCGACCATTGTGTCGGCACTCCCCATTACCAATCTCCGGAAACCATCGCCGGCAAGCCGGTGGATTATCGTTCCGATGTGTGGTCATTGGGGGTCCTTTTGTTCGAAATGTTGACCGGTAAGCTGCCCTTCGAGGCGCCCTCCATTACCGAAGTGTACCGGAAGATCGCCAAGGCGGATTTTGTCCCGCCCCACACCTTGAATCCCGCCGTTCCCGAGGCACTGGAAAATATCCTCACCCGTTGCTTGCAGGTCAATCCCCGGCACCGGTATCCCTCGGCGGGGGAATTGATCAAAGCCTACAGAACCCATTTCGACACCCATTCCCGCACGCTCGTAAGCGCCAAACAGCCCTTGGTCGATGAAAAGCCAAAATCCCCCGCTGGCACTCCTTTCCTCCGGGAATATTGGCCCATGCTGACGGCCGCGGCAATACTGGTGCTCATTCTGATTGGCGGGGCCATCCTTTCGCTGCGCTCCGCCGACAATGCTTCCCCACAAGCGTCCCTCCCCCCGGTGAAGGCCCGCGGCATCCTGCCCGCCGTTCCCATGGCAACGGTCAAGTTGGATACCATCGGCGGTAAAGCGCAAGTTTATGAAAACGGTCAACTGGTGGGAACCACGCCCTTTCGTCATGCCTATCCCATCGGTACCCGCTTGCGTTTGGCATTGAAACGGCCGGGCTATCAGGCTTTGGAAGTTCCGGCTTTCGAAGTGCGGGAATTGGGTCATGAATTTACTTTTACCCTGCAGCGCGAAGAACCGAAATAGATTCCACTTAATCCGATGACCATGAAGTCCGATCCCTTCCAAATTGATGCCGGATTGATTACCGATACCGGCACTGTGCGTCGCAACAATGAAGACGCCATTTTGTATGTGCGCCCCGCCGACAGCGCCACCATTCAACACAAGGGCATTCTCGCCGTCGTCGCCGATGGCATGGGAGGCCACCAATCCGGCGAGGTTGCCAGTCAGTTAGCGGTGGAAACCATCAGCCGCCAATATTACCAAAGCAGCGCTCCCGTGGCGCAAGCCTTGGAACAGGCGGTGCTCGAAGCCAACCAGGCTGTCTTCACGGCAGCCATGTCCCAACCCCACCTGCAGGGCATGGGTACCACCGTGACCGCGCTAGTACTCCATGACGGCCAGCTTTGGTGTGCTCATGTGGGAGACAGCCGCCTGTACTGGATTACGGCCGGCCATATCGAGCAACTGACCCGGGATCACTCCCTGGTCCAGGAACTGTTCGAGGCCGGGCTCCTGGAGGCGGAGGAAATGGCCAGTCACCCTGAAAAAAACATCATTACCCGCTCGGTGGGCACTCACGCGGCGGTCGATGTCGATATCCTGGGCCCCCGTCCGGTAATGGACGGCGATCATTTCCTGCTCTGTTCCGATGGTTTGTACGAGCTGGTCGAAGACGATGAAATCCTTGCGATCGTCAACTCGGCGCCGGTCCGGGTGGCGTGTGAAAAGCTCGTTTCTCTGGCCAAACAGCGGGGAGCGCACGATAATGTCTCGGTGGGCATTTTCGCTTGTCTGGCGAACGTTCATCCTCCGGCCAGGTTGGCCATCACCCGAACAGACTGAAGGAATCACTATCGTCATGCGCATCGGCAATTTCGAAATCATCGCCAAACTGGGCGAGGGGGGAATGGGTGAGGTTTTCAAGGGACTCGACCTGATGCTCGACCGGCCGGTGGCCATCAAAACCCTGAGGCCCGAGCTGTCCGCGCGGCGGGATATCGTCGAGCGCTTCCGTTCCGAGGCCATTGCCCTGGCAAAACTCAATCATCCCAATATTGCCACCCTTTACAGTTTCTCCTGCGAAGATGGGAAATACTATATGGTCATGGAATTTGTCGCCGGCGAGCCCCTGGATCATTTGATGGCCCGGTTGCGCAAGTTGTCTTGGCCGGATGCCGTCAACCTCGCTTGCCAGGCCCTGGAGGGGCTGGCCCATGCCCACCAGGCGGGGATCGTGCACCGGGACATCAAGCCAAGCAACATGATGTTGACGAAAGAAGGCAGGCTGAAACTGATGGATTTTGGCATCGCCCGTATCCTGCAAACCGCCAGGATGACCAAAACCGGCAATCTGATCGGCACTCTGGAATATATGTCTCCCGAACAGATCCAAGGCCGCGATGTGGACCCCCGCTCGGACCTCTATTCCCTGGGCGTCGTGCTTTTCGAGATGCTCGCCGGCAGACTGCCTTTTCAGGCCCAGACCGACTATGACTTGATCAAGCAGCAAGTGGAGACACCGCCTCCGGTGCTGACCAGGCTCGCCGGGCAGTTGCCCGCGCCATTGAACCAAATCATTATGAAATCCCTGGCCAAACGCCCGGAAGACCGGTTCCCGAACGCCAGGGCGCTGAGCGGAGCGCTGACGGGGTTGGCGAACCTCGCCCCGAACGGGCAGTTGAATTTACAGATCAAACCCATTCTCGCTCCTTCCCCGGGCACAAGCCCGCAGGCATCGGCCGCTTCCTTGGGAAGCGGTGGTCACTTACTGGCTTCCAATGCCGATCTGGAGCATTCCAGCATTCCGGAGCGCATGGCCCGGCCGGAGCAATCCAAGGGCAACAATAGCCGCTTCTTCCAGCAGGGATTCCAGCTGATCCGGCAAAATCCGGGTATCGCGATTCTGGTGGTTCTCTCCGGTATCGCCATGGCTCTGGTGGCTGCTGCCTGGTATCTGCCCTCGACGCAAGCCCCTTCTGTTTCTCCGGCGCGGCAAGCTTTGGCGCCGGAAACCGTCAGCCCAGTGGCGCCGCAAACTGCCCAGCATGCCTCACCGGTGGATCATCCTTCTCCACCCCAGACAATACAATCACC
>JALSQY010000046.1 GCA_026985035.1 Methylothermaceae bacterium | reverse complement strand
ATGATATGATTATGGATAAAGAACTACTTCAAAAAATTAAAGATATCGAGAGTTTTACCGAAGAAGAAAAAACTAAAATCTACGACTTGATTGATATGGCTATCAGTTATAATAAAACTAAAAAAGCATTTTCTTAAACAAATTTATGCTATACAAAACTTTTGGTATTTTACTAATTATAATATCTTCAATGATAGCTATAAGTAGTTTTGAAAAAATGTCTGTCATTCATAATGGTATGGAAATTGAAGTTATGGTTATTGATATACCTGTACCTTGTAAAAAAAGTAACAAAGCATTAAAAGCCTACTTTAAATTTAAATATAAGAATAAGATATATTCAAAAAATATTAAAGGAAAATATTGCCAAACACTAAAAAAAAATAAAATAATTAGATTAAAAACTAATTCAAATGGTTCTACTTTTGTTTACCCTGATGAAAATCTTTTAATACAATATATCTCTATTGTTATATTATTTTTTGTTGGAGTATTATTTTTATTAAAAAAAAATAAAGAATATGAATAAAATAATTTTATTAATTTCTATAACTTTTGTAACATCAATTTTTTCACAAACTAAGAAAAATATTTACGTCGATGATAAACAAGATTATGTAATACTTCTAAATAAAAATATCAATGTATCTAACAAAGATATGCAAGATGCTGAAGTAGATGTTTTTACCAGTTCTAGTAATGGTAAATTTAATTTTACATTATTAATTTCAAAAATATTTGAACATAATTTTAAGGAAGGTAATATACTAGATGATACATATGAAGATTATTATAAAAGTACATGTGGTTGCTCTATTCTTGATAAAGAAATAGTTTATTACAATAATCTAAGAACCTTAAGATATAAAATTAAAATCATTAAAGCCAATAAAACATTTATTGGTTTTAATGATAGCTTTGTTAGCAATAATCTTCTTTACAATGTTTTATTTTTGACATTTGAAGATAAGTTTAGTAAACAACAAGAAAAATACTATGATATAATGAATGATTTTTTGATAAATGGAAAAACAACAATCGATAACTATAAAGAATATAAGAAAAAATAGGTGATTGTAA
>JALSQY010000045.1 GCA_026985035.1 Methylothermaceae bacterium | reverse complement strand
AATTTCAATAACGGGATGGCCGGTTAAGTCATCCCGTTTTGTTTGCCACAAACTTCAGGTAACTCGTGAAAAGAAAAGCTATTTTAGCGCTGGAAGACGGGACGGTCTTCCATGGCATAGCCATGGGTGCGGACGGGTGCAGTGTCGGAGAAGTGGTATTCAATACTTCTATGACCGGCTACCAGGAAATCCTCACGGACCCTTCCTATGCCCGTCAACTAGTCACCTTGACTTATCCCCATATCGGCAATACCGGGGTCAATAAAGAGGATGTGGAATCCGGTGCCATTTACGCCGCAGGGCTGATTGTGCGGGATATTCCAGGGTTGTCCAGCAGTTGGCGCATGGCCGGGACCCTGCCGGAATACTTGGAGCGCCATGGAATAGTGGCCATCAGCGGTATTGATACCCGCAAGCTGACCCGGATACTTCGCGACAAGGGAGCTCAACGGGGATGTCTGTGGAGCGGCCCTGAGCTGGACGAAGCGGAAGCGGTGACTCGGGCTTTGGCCTTTCCGGGGCTAAAAGGGATGGATTTGGCCAAAGAAGTCACCTGCCGCGACTCTTACGTGTGGCGGCAATCTACTTGGCAATTGGGGCAAGGTTTCAAAGATGTCCCGGATTCCCGCTGGCGGGTGGTGGTGTATGACTTTGGTGTCAAATTCAATATCCTGAGAATGCTGGCTGAACGTGGTTGTGAAGTAACCGTGGTTCCGGCTACCACTGCCGCCAGCGAAACATTGGCCCTGTCTCCGGATGGTGTGATGCTGTCTAACGGCCCGGGAGATCCTGAACCTTGCGGATACGCCATTCGCGCCATTGAGGAATTATTGACGGCGAAGGTGCCGCTTTTTGGCATTTGTCTTGGTCATCAGCTGTTGGCCCTGGCCAGTGGCGCCAAGACAGTCAAAATGAAATTTGGTCATCACGGAGCCAATCATCCGGTGCAGGATCTGGCTACCGGCAGGGTCATGATTTCCAGTCAGAATCACGGCTTTGCCGTGGATGAGGCCAGCTTGCCGGCGCATCTCCAGCCGACGCACCGTTCTTTGTTTGACGGCAGTCTCCAAGGGATCCGGCATGAGGAGACACCTGCTTTCGGTTTTCAAGGTCACCCGGAAGCCAGTCCCGGCCCCCACGACGTGGCGGCATTGTTCGACCGCTTCATTGATCTCATGGCCAGTCAACGTTGATAATTTATGCCTAAAAGAACCGATATCCAATCCATTCTCTTGCTTGGCGCCGGCCCTATCGTCATCGGCCAGGCCTGCGAATTCGACTACTCCGGTACCCAGGCTTGCAAGGCTTTGCGCGAGGAAGGCTACCGGGTGATTCTGGTCAATTCCAATCCTGCCACCATCATGACCGATCCTGAAACTGCCGACCGGGTTTATATTGAACCGGTGGATTGGCCGACGGTGGCGAAAATCATAGAAAAAGAGCGTCCCGACGCCTTGCTTCCCACCATGGGCGGGCAAACCGCTCTCAACTGCGCGTTGGACTTGAACCGTGAAGGCGTGCTGGACAAATATGGCGTCGAATTGATTGGCGCTTCCCGCAAAGCGATAGAAAAGGCGGAAGATAGGGACTTGTTCCGTCAGGCCATGAAAAAAATCGGTCTTGGGGTACCAAAATCCGGGATCGCCCATAATCTGGAAGATGCCTTTGAGGTGTTGGAACAAATCGGCTACCCGGCCATCATTCGTCCTTCTTATACCCTGGGCGGCAGTGGCGGCGGTATTGCCTACAACCGCGAGGAATTTGTCGCAATATGCGAGCGCGGATTGGATCTGTCACCGGTCAGTGAGCTTTTGATCGAGGAATCCATTCTCGGCTGGAAAGAATTCGAGATGGAAGTGGTAAGGGATCACAAGGACAACTGCATCATTGTCTGTTCCATTGAAAATCTCGATCCCATGGGCATCCACACCGGCGATTCCATTACCGTGGCGCCGGCCCAAACCCTGACCGACAAGGAATATCAGATCATGCGCGATGCTTCCATCGCGGTGCTCAGGGAAATCGGCGTCGATACCGGGGGTTCCAACGTCCAATTTGCGATCAATCCTGATGATGGGCGCTTGATTGTCATCGAGATGAATCCCAGGGTGAGCCGTTCCTCGGCACTGGCATCCAAAGCCACGGGATTCCCCATTGCCAAGGTGGCGGCCAAACTGGCGGTGGGCTATACCCTGGATGAATTGCGCAACGAAATTACCGGCGGTTTGATTCCCGCTTCCTTTGAGCCTTCCATTGATTATGTGGTCACCAAAATTCCCCGCTTTACTTTTGAGAAATTTCCCCAGGCCGATGACCGCTTGACCACCCAAATGAAATCGGTGGGCGAGGTGATGGCCGTGGGCCGGACCTTCCAGGAATCTCTGCAAAAAGCGCTGCGGGGGCTGGAAATCGGTGTGGAGGGGCTGACGGAAAGGATCGATCCAGAAGCCGACGACCGCCACGATAGATTGGTGCGGGAAATGCGCAGCCCGGGTCCTGACAGGCTTTGGTGCGTCGCCGATGCTTTCCGCTCAGGGATGACCTTGGATGAAATTTATTCCCATACCCGGATCGACCCTTGGTTTTTGGCGCAAATCGAAGAAATCGTCGCCGCCGAGCGGGAGCTGGTGGCGAAAACGCTGGCGACCTTGAGCAAGGAAGAGCTGAGAGAGCTTAAAAGAATGGGCTTTTCCGATGCGCGCCTGGCGAAATTGCTTGACAGCACTGAAGCCGAAGTGCGTGCTACCCGCCATCGCCATGGCATTAGGCCCGTGTACAAAAGAATCGATTCGTGTGCGGCGGAATTTGCTTCCAGCACCGCCTATATGTATTCCACTTATGAACAAGAGTGCGAAGCGGACCCCACCGGGTTGCCCAAAATCATGGTCCTTGGCGGCGGCCCAAACCGGATTGGTCAGGGTATTGAGTTTGATTACTGTTGTGTTCATGCGGCGTTTGCTCTCAAGGAAGACGGTTATGAAACCATCATGGTCAATTGCAATCCGGAAACGGTCTCCACCGATTTTGATACATCCGATCGCTTGTATTTTGAACCTCTGACCCTTGAGGACGTGTTGGAAATCATCGATCTGGAAAAGCCCGAAGGCGTGATTGTCCAATACGGCGGGCAGACACCGCTGAAGTTGGCGCGGGACCTGGAAGCAGCCGGTGCGCCGATTATCGGCACCTCCCCCGATTCCATCGATCTGGCGGAAGACCGGGAACGCTTTCAAAAGCTGGTGGAAAGATTGCATTTGAAACAGCCCGATAACCGTACCGCCCGCTCCCAGGAAGAAGCGGTACTGTGCGCCCGGGAGCTGGGCTATCCGTTGGTGGTGCGGCCATCCTATGTTTTGGGCGGGCGGGCCATGGAAATCGTTTTCAACGAGGAGGATTTGCGCCGCTATATGGTGGAAGCGGTCAGCGTTTCCAACCAGTCGCCTGTATTGCTGGATCGCTTTCTGGACGATGCGGTGGAGGTGGATGTGGATGCCATCAGCGATGGCGAAACCGTATGGATTGGTGGCGTCATGGAGCATATTGAACAGGCGGGAATACATTCCGGTGATTCTGCCTGTTCCATTCCGCCTTACGAGTTGAGTGACAGCCTTCAGGAGCGGCTCAAGGAACAGGTGCGGCAGCTTGGCCGGGCGCTGGGCGTGGTGGGCCTGATGAACACCCAGTTTGCCATCAAGGATCAGGATATCTATATCCTCGAGGTCAATCCCCGGGCTTCCCGCACGGTGCCGTTTGTTTCCAAGGCGATCGGTCTGCCACTGGCCAAGATCGCCGCCCGTTGCATGGTAGGGAAAAGCCTGCACGAACAAGGGGTCACCCGGGAACGGATACCTTCCTATTATTCGGTCAAAGAGGCGGTTTTCCCTTTTATCAAATTTCCCGGGGTGGATCCCTTGTTGGGGCCGGAAATGAAATCCACCGGCGAAGTGATGGGGGTGGGCGCCTGTTTCGGAGAGGCTTATGCCAAGGCCCAGCAGGCCGCAGGCGCAAGGCTGGTCTATCAGGGCCAGGTACTCATCAGCGTGAAAGACAGGGATAAGCCAAAATTAATTCCCATCGCCAGAAAGCTGTCGGCCAAGGGCTTTCAGCTGGTGGCGACTTCTGGTACCGCAAAAGCGCTGCAAGAGGCGGGTATTGCCTGTCAGGTCGTCAACAAAGTAGGGCAGGGGCGGCCTCATATCGTGGATTTAATCAAAAATAATCAGGTCCAGTTGATTATCAATACCACCGAGGGTAAAAAGGCGATTGCCGATTCTTTTTTGATTCGCCGGGAAGCCTTGCAACATCAAGTCAGTTACACGACAACCCTGGCAGGCGCTTATGCCATTACCTTGGCGTTGGATAGCCTGGATACGGGGCAAGTCTATTGTTTGCAGGACCTGCATGGGCAACTGACAGATGAGAATAAAGGAACAAGGGAGAAATCATGAACAAAGTGCCATTGACCGTAAAGGGTGCGGAAAAGCTCAGGCAAGAATTGAAGGAGCTGAAAACCGTCAAGCGCCCCAAAGTCATCGAAGCTATATCTGAAGCCCGGGCCCACGGTGATCTGAAAGAAAATGCCGAGTACCATGCGGCCCGGGAGCAGCAGAGCTTTATTGAAGGCCGGATCAAGGAGATCGAGTCGATTCTGGCCAATGCGCAGGTGATCGATGTTACTCAGATCAATGCCAATGGCAAAGTGGTTTTTGGGGCGACGGTGGAACTGGAGGATTTGGAAACCGGCGAAACCGTCACCTATCAAATCGTTGGTGATGACGAAGCCGACATCAAGCAAGGCTTGATTTCTGTGTCATCCCCAATTGCCCGGGCGATGATCGGCAAGGAAGAAGAAGAGGTTGTGGAAGTCAGGACCCCAAAGGGTATCCGGGAATACGAAATTCTGGCCATTCGTTATGAATGATCATTAGGCGTACCGGTTCTGAGCAGTGTCTGCTGGAACATTTATCGATCAGGATTTTCCCGGTAAAGTGTCGCTACATGACCGAGTATTTGCACCAATTCGGCTTCCAGTTGGTGACTGATCCGCTCAATCATTTCCTTTCTTGCCTGCCGGTCTTCAGCATTCACCCGGACTTTGAGCAACTCGTGGTGGGACAGGGCATTGTCAATTTCCGCCAGGACAGCATCGGTTATGCCTGCCTGTCCTGTGATGACAACAGGTTTCAAATTGTGGGCCTTGGCACGCAGGGCACGTTTTTGCCTGGGAGATAATGGCATGATTGCTTGCTCTTTTGAGTATAGGTATAGCG
>JALSQY010000044.1 GCA_026985035.1 Methylothermaceae bacterium | reverse complement strand
ATCGGTCGGCTCAAGATGGAGCTGGACTGGTTGAAAAAAAAAGCTGGCCCTGTCAGTTGAGGAGAAGCGGCAATGTTTGGAACCGGGTCACCCCGAACTGAGCCTCCGGCGCCAGTGTGCGCGTTTGGGGCTGCCGCGCTCCAGCGCTTATTATCGGCCGACTGCCGAAAGCAAAGAGAGCTTGTGCCTCGTGCGTTTGATCGACGAGCAGTACACCCGCACGCCTTTTTACGGCAGTCGGCGCATGACCGCCTGGCTCCGAGCCGAGGGGTATCGGGTCAACCGCAAACGGGTTCAGCGCCTGATGCGTCGGATGGGTATCGAGGGTATTGGTCCCAAGCCGGGTACCAGCCAGCACCATCCCGGGCACGACATTTATCCCTATCTGCTCGAAGATTATCCTTTGTCAGCGGCCAATCAAGTCTGGAGCGCCGATATTACCTACTGTCCCTTGCGACAGGGATTCATGTACCTGGTGGCCATCATCGACTGGTACAGCCGCTACGTGCTCAGTTGGCGACTGTCCAATACCCTCGATACCCGGTTTTGTCTCCAAGCCCTCGATCAAGCTTTGGGGCAAGGCAAACCCAATGTTTTCAACACCGATCAGGGTTGTCAGTTCACCAGTCAGGCTTTCACCGGCAGGCTCAAGATCGAGGGTATTCGCATCAGTATGGATGGCCGGGGACGGGCTTTGGACAACGTCTTCGTCGAGAGACTGTGGCGCAGTGTCAAGTACGAGTGCCTGTATTTGCACGACTTCGACTCGGTAGCCCAGCTACGCCAGAGTCTGGCCGACTACTTCCATTTTTACAACCACCAGCGCTTTCATCAGTCGCTGGATTACCAAACGCCTCATGTGGTGCACTTCGCGTGAGGGCCATGAAACCATGGCCGGGGCTTAACTTGTTTTTCCAAAAAAGTGGTCTTGATATTAGGGTCCACTTTACTCATAAACTAGAGTTTAGAGTTTCAGAAATTCGGAGGTAAAAACTCGCAAGAAATTTCAAGAAACAGTTGACATAGCGGCGACTTTGGCGTTGCCGCGCCTTGCATAACCTTTTAATGATTTTCGTGCGTAT
>JALSQY010000043.1 GCA_026985035.1 Methylothermaceae bacterium | reverse complement strand
GCTGAAAGCAGTATCAGCCATTTTTCCTATTATGATGATAACGATGAAACCATCTCCTAAGGCCAGCCGGTTCACCAAAGGAAAAGAAGGCCTATCAAATCGATCCCATCAACAGCTGCATCAGCCGTTTAGAGTCAACGCTTTCACCGCTAAGCGCCATTGCCAGCAATTCGCCACCTAGCACCGGTGGTGCGATCACCATATTGGGTTTGACGCGGCGGATACGTTTGAGATTCCGGGCATCGTTAATAGCAGCAACGGTTTTTACTTGCCCTAATTCCTTGGCCGCCAAAACGATAAAGGCATTTTCAGAATCGTCATCAGTCAACGCCAAAATGGCTTTAGCCTTGTCCCCTCCTGCCAGGCGCAAAATTTCCAAGTCGCTGCCATCGCCAACCACGACATCAAGATTGGCATACTGACTACTCTCCGGCTCCCGCTTCAAAATAAATACGACATGCTCTCCCCGCTTGCAAAGCTCCTGAAAAGTATTGTTCGCCAAAGCGCTTGCACCGACGATGATGTAGTGATCTTTCCGCTGCACTTGCTTTCTCCTCCCTTGGAACAAATTTTCAAGATGCCGGTTGATGAGAGGGACAATAATCGCCCCGAATATAGTAGCGGCCGCAACCATGCCAGAACTGATGAGTGAAATCAAGAATAAGCGGGCTTGTGCTGATTTAGGGACAATATCTCCATAGCCCACCGTCGAGAGCGTCTCAATGGTGAAATATAGTGCTTGATCTAGGGTATAGATAGGCGGCTGAAATAGGTCTCCCAAAATATAACTGCCAACGACACCATAGCCAATCAGCACCAAGAGGCTAGTGGCGGAGAACAACGTGGCGGTAGCCAGGCTGCTGCGGTCAAACCACCGATAACTCACCAAAAGAGCTAAAAGTAATATAACGCTATAAGGAAGCAGCCATTCATGCGGACCTCCCGAAGGCTCGAAAAAAAGAATCGCGATTCCTGCCAACAATGCCAGTACTGTAGAACTCCAGGCCAGCCTGGAACGCAGCAGCAGACCGACGGACATCACCAACAGAAAAATGCCAACGGCGATTTGAGGAAACCCCGACAA
>JALSQY010000042.1 GCA_026985035.1 Methylothermaceae bacterium | reverse complement strand
AGGAACCCGTTCAATGGGCCATCATTGGCGTTGCCGTCTATTACGGCATACTGTTTTTGTGGACCATTGTGACTGATATTGGCTTCATGGCCGATTTACACCACAAAAACATCATCATTGGCGCGATAATCCACTATATGGGACCAGCGCTGGGAGTGTTGGCCGCCTGGTGGGTAAGAAAGCAATGGCTTTTGCCTTCAAAAGGCCAAAGTTGACCGCGCACAGATATTGAAAATTCCCTATTGTGCCAAGCGCTTGGCTCCCCCCTTTTGCGCGCTATTCCATTGCACCGGATAGCGGGAAAGAACTTGCTGCAAATAAACCGGCATTTTTTCCGCAAGCAATGCCCTTCTCACCCGGTCCTGGATAGCCGGGAAGGCTTTTTGTTGGCCTGGCTTGCGGTCCGTGATGATAAGCAAATGATATCCCCTGGGAGTTTGAATGACATCACTGACGGTGTTATCCGGCAAGCTCGCCAATGCTTTTTCAATGGTGGGCATAGCGCTGCCCTCCTTCATCCATCCCATATCCCCGGCATTCTTGCGTCCATAGGGGTCGATGCTGAATTCCCTGGCCAGCTTGAACAGGCTTTCCCCTGCCAAAATCCGCTGCCTGAGCTGCTCTGCTAACTGGCGATCTGCCACAACCAACTGGCCAATCCGGCGCCGCTCTGGGATTTTGCCAATCTCGGGGTGGCGCTGATAATAATCGCGTAAGACTGATTCGCCGGGAATCCACTCCTTTTCCTTACGCTTGAGTAATGAAGACACCAGCAATTCCCGCCGGTAGCCTTTTACTTGATCCTCAACATTGATGCCAGCTTCCCTGGCCGCTTTGGCCCAAAGCCCGGCTTCATCCAAATCACCAAAGCGGCGCTTGAGCTGCGCCAGTTGATCTTTCTTGAGGGCTTTGTAATGGCGGGAGATATACACCGCCCTGGCCGCGGCAAGCGCATCGAGATCCGTACCCAAGGTTTTCCGCCACAGTTGTTTCCGCTCTTCAGGAATTGTGACTTTTTCCCTGAGTTGCTGAAGGTAGCGTTGGGCCAACAGGCCTTCTTCAAAACTTTTTAGCTCCGCCTTGAATTCAGTTGTCTGATCAAGCCGCAACCTTTCCGCCTCAAGAGCCAGCGCCTCGAAATGAATCAATCGCTGCAGCAAATCTCCGCGAAGACTTGCTTGTTCGTCGCTATCTAGGGTGGGAAATTGCGTGGCGAATGGCGAAGATTGGAGGGTTTTTTCCAGCAGATCTTCAGTGATGGCCCGCCCCCCGACCGTCACAATCACGCCGGACCAAACAGGCTGACCAATCATCAATATAAACAGGAAAAAGATATTACGGCACATTTACTTCTCTAAATTGATAGTGTTGACTACTACAAGCGCCGCGCCCTGGTCTTCCCGTCGTGGGACGCCGCCAACTCATCCTTGGGGGAGGGTGATGGCAGCCATCACCCACAGTAGGAGGACCACAATACCTCTTGGCTCATAAACCACCGCTTCTACTTCAGAGTATTCTTTACCTCTGAACATGTCATTCTTGGCTTGTTCAGAGAGCGACAAACAAAAATTGTGGTTTTTGTTTTTCTCATAAAAAGTAAATCACTTACAGTGAGTGACTTTGGCAGCACATCCTTGTGCTCCGCTAGAGCCGCTGACTTAATCAGAGGCTCCTAGAATCACCCTGAAAAGACAGCATGAGCCAAGATTTATTTGGGGTTTCTTCCCCCCAAATCCGGTGCATTGGCGTGCATCCAGGCTACTGCGGCATCAAAGTCATCGCCAATCTTCTTGCCTTGCCAGGTCATGCCCTCAGCCAACAGCGGCACGCCCTTGGCATTGGTTTCGTGACAAGAAGCACATTTGAGCGGCCCGTGGCTGCCATCGGGGTTGTATTGCGGCGCCTGTTTATAGGTAGTGGTGTCCACCCTCGGCGTCACCGGATACAGCCCATGGATGGATTGATGGCAAGCCTGGCATGCCAACCCGGAATGTCCCTTGGAATAACGCATCAAGCTATATTTCCCCGGTTGGTTGATAGGGAAAGCCACTCCCCCCTGACCTTCCACAAACGGCGCTTCATGACAATCGGCGCAATGGGGTTCTCCCGGAGCCAGCCAATAATCGCGGCCGTGATCGGCGGCATCATAGGGAACCGCCAAAGCATCGTCAGCGCCTTTCGGTAATTTCAACGACTTGGGATCGGTTTTGGGATTAGCGGAGAGAATCGTGACATTGATATCGCCATCCTCGTCTTTATGTATCAAGGGATTTCCGCCCTTCATGGCAATCACGGCGATATCGGCCACGGTGCGCTCCTTGGCCCAGGTTGCCAGAATGCCAGATTTGCCCGGGGTATCATGGCCATTTTTGTCCAATACGACTTTGGGGTCGAGATATCGCTCGATGAGCTCTTTTTCGGTTACCCCAATGGCCAAGGCGATGGCAGCCAGGGACTTGTTCCGCAGGGTTTCGCCTTCCTGACGGAACGCATGGGTAATATTATCGCGCTGATACAATTCCCGCGACAATTGGTTATGGCAATTGGTACACCACAGTCCTTTGCCACCCTTGCCGTTGCCGATTTGGGAAACGTTGGCCTGCAACCACTTGCCGATAGCGTTGAGGTGTTCCGGGGTTTCTACCCCATCTTTGTCTTTTCCTGGATTGGAATGGACATCCCGGCCGGCAAAACAGCCCCCCTTGGTATCGCGGTTATCGGCGTTGGCGTAATGATTGGTCCCTTGCGGCGTGATCGGGTAGCCATCCAAGGACCCATCCTGCCGGTGAGCCGGATGACATCCAGCACAAGTCCCCGTACGTCCCTGGGCATCCGGCAACGGACGCACTTGTTGGTGGGCTGTGTGCAAAGCCTCGCTCAAAGGCGGCAAGGGCACATCGGCCGGGGATTTCTGGCCCGTCAATGCCTCGGCAATTCCCTTGGATTCCAGCACTCCGATAACATTATCAGCATGGCATTTCTGGCACAGTACCGGATCCCGGCCAAGACGGTTACTCAATGAACGGCTATCGGGATCGTACTTGGCAATGAAATTGGTACCGTGCTTGGCATCGTGGATTTGCAGAATGGAGATGGAAGTCGCCTTCAAACTGGCAATATAATCACTGGCATTCATGCCTTTCCAAAAAGCAAATTCCCGTTTATACAGCGTATATTTTTTGCCATTGGCATTTTCGTTGGCATGACAATTGGCGCAATTGGGGACATCGATCGGGTTGGTGCCGGTAAACATGACGGGTTTGCCTGTATGGCTGTCCAAAACCGGCTCCCCGGTCTTGGCATCCACCAGTTTGACCCAGGCTTCCTGATAGGGGCGGATATCGCTTTCGACAATAGTCAAGGGATTTTTGGTGACCGTGCTATCGTTGAAAGGCGTCAGCGGTAATCCCAAGGCGTCCCAGATACCGGGATTGGTAAGCACAATGGGAACGTTATCCAATACCGGCGCTTTGGTGAAGACAATCGTGCCGGTGTCGCCAGTGTAATGGAGATGCCCGCCTTTCATCGGACTGGGTACCGCCGCCCCCGCAGGGCCGTTATCCAGCGGCACCGGAATCTCCAGCCCAACCCGCTTCTTTTCGCTATCCTTGCTGGTGTTTTTGGGATTCGACCCTGTCAAGTCCTTGTAAACGTAAAGATGGGTCCAGTAGGCATTGGCGACATTTTCATTGGCGCCGTACTTGCCATCGCCATTGACATCATAAGGCACGGTCCAGTAATAGAGCTTGGCGCCTTCGGAATAGGTATTGTCCACATGACCGTATTCCAGCTTCATGCGTTTTTTGCCGTCCACCAGTACCGTGGGATCCTTGGGATCGGCGCCCAGCAATTTGGGCAAGTCATAAGGCCCCTTGCCGGTTTTCACCACTTGACTCTGGATAGAATTGTAAGGGGGCAAAATGCAACAATAGGAAAAATCAAAGCCGGTACAATGCATGCCCAGCTCATAATTGATAGTAATGTTGTAGTCGTTTTTAGGCTTTTGCGTTTCAGGAATGGCCGCCGCCATGCCTGGAAAAATCAGTGCAAACGCCAGCCAATGAAAAAAAGCGGATTGGATTTTCATCATACGCTCCTCTGGTACGTCCGTACCTCTCTGGGTTGGATGATCGGGCAATAGCGGCAGCCGCAAAAATGCTTGCCTATTATTTTTTCAAGCTTTCGTAATAGGCGGCGATATTGGCGATATCTTCGTCACTGAGCCCGGAAACCATCGCTTTCATTACCGCATGGCTGCGAGCATCGGTCTTGTATGCCAACATGGCTGCCTCTAAATATTCGGCATTCTGACCTGCCAAATTAGGATAAGAGGGTTTGGTGGCAATGCCGTCTGCACCATGACAACCGGCGCAGGCTGCAGCTTTCGCCTTGCCTGCTTCGATATCGGCCGCTTGAGCAACAGAGACCACCCCCACCAATGCTGACGCAACTAAAATGGAAAATTTTTTCATCGTTTCTTCCTCCCATTCAACGAACTTTATAGTGGAGTTTGCATCATAACCTAGAAAATCACAATTTTCTAATGCGTTTTACAGTAACGCCATTCCTTGGTATTTTGTTCAATCGCAATTTTGCACTCACCCTGCTTGTTTGTCCAAGCTTTTGTCAATCACCTTAATCTGAACTTTTATCAATGACACCCCCCTATCACGCGCTTGTTCTCAACCTCCATCAACCGGTCGGTAATTTGGCCGATCTCTGGCATCATAACCGCTGGGAAGCCAAGGAAATCCTCTTCGCCATGGACCGCATTCCCAGGAGCCTTTGGGGCTATGAAGATATCGCCCGGGTGCATCTGTCCTTGTCTGGTACCTTGCTGGAAACTCTTTCTGATCCTGCTTTTCAATCGATGGTGTACGGAGCAGTGGATACCGGTACCCTGCTCTGGCATTTTCAGAATCTCCAATTATTCGAAATTCTGGGGACCGGCTACTATCACCCGGTTCTGCCGCTGATTCCCGAGGCCGACCGCAAGGAACACCTGGAGCGTTGGCTGAAAACAGGACGGCATTTGTTCTGGCGCGAGAAATTTCAGGGCTTTTGGCCTCCGGAAATGGGATTTTGCATGGAGCTGATCCCCCTCTTGAAACAATTGGGTTACCGCTATGTACTGGTGGACAGCGAACACGTGGAACCTGTGACTCCGATGGAGTGGCCGCAGCTTCTCTACCGCCCTCATATCGCCCGCCATGCGGGGGAAGAAATCGTTGTCATCGTCCGTGACCGGGATCTTTCCAATGCCCAAGAATCGGGCATGGAAGCGGACTGGTTTTGCCGCGAGGTGGAAGAGCGCACCCGCTGGTGTGACGCCCCGCCCCTGGTAACCACCTGCACCGATGGCGACAATGGGGGCTGGTTCCGCAATGTCACCAAGGGGGCAAATTTTTGGGATGCATTCTACATTCCGCTACTGGAAAGAGCCCGCACTCACCAAACTTCTCCCCAACCTATTTTCATTGGCGAGTACCTGGACCGTTACGGCACGCACGGTGAAGTCGAAGTCCGTACCGGGGCATGGAACACCGGCTGGCATCACGGACGGGATTTCATCCAGTGGACCGGCTCGAAGCGCCAGAAGGATGGCCTCCAGGCCATTCATGACTTTAGCCGGCAATTCCATGATCTGCGCTGGCGCGCGGGTGAACTTGGCAAAAATACGCCGCCCCTTCAGGATATACTGGAAAAAAGCCTCACCCATCTTTTGCGGGCAGAAACCAGTTGTCATTTCTATTGGGGAGAAGCCTGGGTGGAACGGGCGGAAAAAGATCTGGCGGCCGCCCGGCATGAGTTTGATCAGGCTTTGCTGCTGATGGATTCCAGTACGACATAAATGCATTGCCCTCTAACATGTCCAAACCGGCCCCATTAAAATATTCCCCGTGACTTCAGGTCTTAATCACTGACTGAACCATCCAACAGCTAGTAACTTACGATACATCAGGAGAACCTTTACCATGAGCCACCACGAACTGCCAGAAATCATTGACGGCTTGCCCAACATCAGCGGCAGCGAGGATCTGGTGCAAGCCAGCATCGAAAAACACGCTGACGACACTCTTTATCTGGGTAAAAGCGGCATCGATTTCGACCAGGTGGAGAGCGCTTGCGCCATCGCCCTGCATATGCACCAACCTTTGATCCCGGCTGGTGGTGACGACCTGCAAAGCGCCGAAATCATCAGCAATCTCCAATACATGATGGAACACCAGGACATTGGTGACAACCACAACGCGCCGGTATTTCATTGGTGTTACAAGCGCATGGGCGAATTCATTCCCCAATTGTTCGGCGAGGGCAAGCAACCCCGGGCAGGACTGGATTATTCAGGCACGCTGTTTTACGGTCTGAGAAAAATGGGCCTGCATGATGTCTTTGATGCCCTGAAACCTCTGGCCATTGACCCCCATATTCAACACGGCGCGGAATGGCTGGGTACGGCCTGGGGCCACGCGGTCGCCCCTTCCACCCCGGTTCAGGATTTCAAGCTTCACGTTCGCGCCTGGCAACACCACTTCGCCGCCATTTTTGGTCTGGAAGCCGTGGCCCGGGTCCGTGGATTTTCACCACCGGAAATGGCGCTGCCCAATCAACCCGACGTCGCTTACGAATTTGTCAAAACCCTGAAAGATTGCGGCTTTCAATGGGTTTTGGTGCAGGAACACACCGTAGAACGTCCAGAAAACGGCTGGGGGCCGGAGCACAAGCACCTGCCTCACCGGCTGGTCTGCCGCAACAGCAAAGGAGAAACCGCGGAAATTATCGCCATTATCAAAACCCAGGGAAGCGATACCAAACTAGTGGCGCAGATGCAGCCCTATTACGAAGCCAAGGGACTCAACCGCCAGACTTTGGCGGGCCATTCGGTGCCGCCCCTGGTCACCCAGATTGCCGATGGCGAAAATGGCGGCGTGATGATGAACGAATTCCCTCCCAAATACATGGAAGTCATTCGCGAAGCCAGTGGTTCCCGCACGCCGGTGGTCAATGTCAGCGAATATCTGGAATACATTTTTTCCCTCGGCATCCAAGAAAAAGATCTGCCCGCGCTCCAACCCAAAAACCAGAAACTGCTCTGGGACCGTTTCCAACCCGGTGATGGTCCGGAAAAACTGGAAAAAGTAATCGAACAACTGCGTCAGGAAAACCACGAATTCCACATGGAAGGTGGCAGTTGGACAGACGATATTTCCTGGGTCAAGGGCTATGACGATCTGCTCCAGCCCATGGACGAAGTCAGCGCCCTGTTCTACGAAAAAGTCATCAAACCGGGCGTACCCACGAGCGATCCCCGCTACCGCAAGGCCTTGTTCCATCTGATGGTGTGCGAAACCAGCTGCTTCCGTTATTGGGGCCAAGGCATTTGGGTGGATTACGGCCGCGAACTCTGCCGCCGCGCCCGGGAAATTTTGGAAAAGGAATTTTAGTCTTTTCAATTATCCAGCCGTGATCTGCCCGATGAAAATCGGATTCCTATTCAATCATTACGCCCCCCACCAGGTCCCCCACGCGGCGCCCTATGCTTTTGAATTATCACGCAGACATCTGCAATACCAGGTTGTCATCGCTTGCGCTTCCCGGCAAGAAATGGCTCTGGCAAAGGAGATAGCCACTCTTTATCCCGGCCATCGTTGCCAATTTGTGAGGTTGTCACCTCCCAGGTATTACCAACTGATCGATCCTTTGGTTTCCAAATGGTCCTTCAAACGCAAAAAAGAAGTTTTGAAAAACAATCTCGATTTTTTTCGTACCCTGGATGTATTGGTAGCGCCGGAGCGGCATTGTATGAAACTGCGCACTCAATATGGCCTGAGCGAACTGATCATGATTCATACCCGCCACGGCGCCGGGGACCGGGAAGGGGGCTTTGATGACCGTTCCGGCGCTTTCGATTTCACCTTGCTACCCGGACAAAAATATGTGGATCGGCTTGGTGAACTAAATCTTTTGCGTGAGGGTGCCTACGCTGCGGTTGGCTGGCCAAAGTTTGAAGTCATCCAGGGTCTGCGGAAACAGCGCAAAAAGTTTTTCACCAACGACCGGCCGGTGGTTGTCTATAACCCCCACTTCGATCAGCGGGTTTCCTCCTGGCAACCGATGGGCATCCAGGTTCTCGAATTTTTCGCCGAAACTCGCGACTATAACCTGATTTTTGCCCCCCATGTGGTTCTATTCAAACGCCGAGTTCGCCACGGGGCCCATTTGCCCAAAAAATTTAAACACATACCTAATATTCACATCGATCTGGGCAGCCCGGCCTCGGCGGATATGACCTACATGTTGTCTGCCGACATTTATCTCGGGGATGTCAGCAGTCAGGTGTACGAGTTCCTGCTGGAACCGCGTCCCTGCATTTTCCTCAATGGCCATCGAGTCGATTGGCGGACCAACCCTTTCTATTTCCATTGGACGTTAGGCCAAGTGGTGAATGATATAGACGAGGAACTGCGGCCGGCGCTGGAGCAATCTTTTTCCCGCCAGCCAGAGTTTCTTCCCCGGCAAAAACAAGCCTTTGCCTATACCTTCCGCGCCGAAACCGATAGTACGGCGGCACAACGCGGCGCCGACGCCATTGCTGATTTCCTGAAGGACAAAACGGTTAACCTTTAACCCGGATATTTCACCAGCCGGCTTTGGCTGGTCCAGGCACGCCTGTAATGCGCCATCATCCGGGATACTGATGAAAATCCGGGTTAAGGACAACAATTGCGTGGAGTTGACCGAATCAGTCTGAGCTCGCCCCAGCCATATCCCCCGGGACTTTTTATTTTTCAAATTGCGAAAAAACCCTTAAATAGCCTTCCACTGCCGCTGGGAGCGAATATTCTCTGGCTCTCTGCTTGAGAAGTTCAACCGCTGGCGGCGATGACAAGGTACTCAGCATGGCCGCGGTCAAGGCTTCCTCATCCCCCACTGGCACGAGCGTTCCATAGCGCCCATTGGCAAGGATCTCTTCCGGTCCACTGGGACAACGGGTGCTGACCACGGGGCAACCGCATGCCATCGCTTCAATCAACACGCCCGGCGACCCTTCCCAAGCAGAAGACAAGACGAACAGATCAGCCCTTGCCATCCAGGCATACGGATTATGCATGAAGCCCGGGAAAATCACATCTTCGGCAATGCCCAATTGAACACTTAATTGTTCTAGCAGTCGCCGTTGTTTTCCTGCCCCCAAAATAACCAAAACAGCGGGTAGCCGTTGCCTAAGCCTGGCAAAAGCCTTGATTAACGTGGCAAAGTCCTTTTGGGGCGTCAATCGTCCGGCGCCGAGGACAACCGGCCCCTCTTGATGAAATACCCAGGCAAAATCAGCCGGCACGGGAACTTTGGCCAATGTTTCAATTTGTGGCTCAAATGTAGGGTTATGCACCGTTACCACCTTGCCTTGCAAGGATTTGACATGCGCCCGCAAATCCTGGGAAATCCCTTCGGAAACGCCAATGGCGGCATCGGCCCAGCCGTAACACCAACGGGCAATCCGTAAACGAATGTTTTCCCGCGAGCGCCGATGAGATTCGGTCAAGTGATTGCTGACCCTCAACACCACCGGCACCTTACCCTGCGTCAATTTCGCGGCCCACAGCGCACTCAGATGGGCATGATTGGCCGCCGACAAAAGCATGTCCGGCTGCTCGGACTGCAGATATCGAATCAAACTGGGGACGGCTCCCATTAATTTACGGCGGCGGGTGCGGAAAAGAAATTTGGCACGGGGCAACGCCAAAACCCGCAAACGGATACCCTTGGGCAAGCTATTCGCCAATGGCCCTTCTGCGTCAATCAGCACAAGATCCACTTCCAAGCCTTGTTCCCGGAACCCTCTCGCCAATGCCAGGGTACGGCGTGTCGCCCCGCCACCAGACAGTCCGTAAAGATAGATCGCTATCCGCATGTCGTTACAATCTGTTATTGTTTATACATATATACTTATTCTTTTTATAAATAATTGATGCTTGTCTTATGATAATTCGATATTGTTATATGCATATATCGGAACTACAATTTCGGCAAATCTGACTAGTCTTGTCGGAAATATATTTTCAAGAAATGACTGGTCACGATTGTAACCGTTCCATCGGCATTGCTGAGCAGGATTAAAACCTGCGGGAAATTCAGCGTTGAGTAGTTTCCGGTCCTGATGGCGGGTCGTTTGGATTTTCCAGAACCGCCCAATGGCTGCGGATTTCCATGAACACTCAGCAAGGACGTTAAGGAGCCTCTGATTAAGTCAGAGGCTCCTGCGGCACATGAATGTGCCGCCAAAGTCAGTCACTGTAAGTGATTGACTTTGAGCGAAAAACAAAAATCGCAATTTTTGTTTTTCGCTCTCTGAACAAGCCAAGAATGACTTGTTCAGAGGGTCCTTAATAAACAACAGCGATGGGTTATTTAAATCACCTTTTCCAGAAGGAGGCTAACGTTATGACTAAAAAATATAGTCGTCATCATTCCGTATTGATCATTGGCGGCGGCGCCGCCGGCGCTGGCATGGCGCACCGGGCCATCAAGCAACTGAAGTGCGGTGACATCGCCGTCATCGAACCTGCCGAATATCACTATTACCAGCCCATGTGGACGTTGGTGGGGGCGGGAATTGTCTCTAAAAGACGCACCCGCAAGCCCATGTCGGCGTTGCTGCCCAAAGAGGCAACCTTAATCAAGGATCGCGTCGTGGCGGTAGATCCCGATGCCCGGCTGGTGGAAACCGCTGCCGGGGAACAAATCAGTTACGACTGGCTCATCGTCGCCGCCGGGCTCAAACTCGACTGGAACAAAATCGAGGGGCTCAGCAAAGATATCATTGGCCAAAATGGGATTTGCAGTAATTACAGCTACGACACCGTCCATCACACCTGGGAGATGATCCGCAATTTCAAAGAGGGTGCTGCTCTGTTCACCATGCCACCAATGCCCATCAAATGCCCAGGGGCACCCCAGAAAATCGCTTATCTTGCCGAAGACTACTTCCGCCGCAAAGGTATTCGCGATAAGTGCGCGGTGAAATTTTACACCACCACACCGGGTATTTTCGGTGTCAAGAAATATGCAGACGCCTTGATGAATCAAGTCATCAAGCCCCGCGACATCGAAACCCGCTTCCGTCATAATCTGGTGGCGATACGCCCTGGATCCCGCGAAGCGGTGTTCGAAAACTTGGACACTGGCGAAACAGTGGTGGAAAAGTACGATCTTATCCACGTCACTCCCCCCCAAAGCGCGCCAGACTTTATCCGCAACAGTGCCATTGCCAACAGCGCTGGCTGGGTGGACGTGGACCAACACACGCTACAGCATAATCGTTACCCGAATATCTTTGCCTTGGGCGATTGTGCTGGCACACCCAACTCCAAAACCGCCGCGGCTGTTCGTTCTCAAGCGCCGGTGGTGGCGCGTAACCTGGCCGCTGTCATGAACGGCGGGGAACCAAAGGCCAAGTATGACGGTTATGGCTCCTGCCCCCTCGTCACCGGCTATGGCCGCACCATTCTGGCCGAATTCATCTACGGTGGAGAAGTCCGCGAAACTTTTCCCTTCGATCAGGGCAAGGAGCGCCTCAGCATGTATTTGCTCAAACGCTACGTTCTGCCCTTGGTGTACTGGCAAGGCTTGGTGAAAGGCCGCCAATGGCCCCGGCCCGTGCCGAGAGATTTCGGCAGCGATCATGCCCCGATTTAACCGCCTGTTGGCCGAAATTGTCTTGATTTTGGTATTCAAAGCCCTGTTTTTCTGGGGAATTTGGGCCTGTTGTTTTCATCAGGCCCAAATTCCCCAGGCCAGGGCGCCATTCTTGGAGGAGGTCCATCATGGTCATGACTGATAGTGTCGTCGAGCTATCCCGCTTGCAGTTCGCCATCACCGCCTTGTACCACTTTTTGTTCGTGCCGCTGACGTTGGGGCTGAGCTTTCTGCTGGCCATCATGGAATCTGTCTATGTCATGACGGGCATTCCGGCCTACAAAGAAATGACCAAGTTCTGGGGAAAGTTATTCGGCATCAATTACGCATTGGGCGTCACTACCGGCCTGCCGCTGGAATTCCAGTTCGGCAGTAACTGGGCTTACTATTCCCATTACGTCGGTGATGTGTTTGGCCCGCTACTGGCTGCCGAGGGTCTGATTGCCTTCTTTCTGGAATCCACTTTCGTCGGCTTGTTCTTCCTCGGCTGGGAACGCCTCGGCAAACTCCAACATCTGGCGGTGACCTGGCTACTGGCCATTGGCGGCAGCCTGTCGGCGCTGTGGATTCTCATCGCCAACGGCTGGATGCAGCATCCGGTGGGAGCTGAATTCAATTTCGACACCCTACGCATGGAACTGGCCAGCTTCCCCGAGGTATTTTTCAATCCCGTGGCTCAAGTCAAGTTTGTTCATACGGTAGCCGCCGGATATACCACTGGCGCCATGTTCATGCTGGGCATCAGCGCTTGGTATCTTCTCAAGGGTAAGCATCTGGCCATTGCCCGGCGTTCGTTTGCCATTGCCGCGAGCTTTGGCCTGGCTTCCGTGCTTTCGGTCATCGTGTTGGGAGATGAAAGTGGCTATAACGCAGGCGAAACCCAAAAAGTCAAGCTGGCGGCCATCGAGGCCGAGTGGCAAACCGAGGAACCACCAGCAGCATTCACCCTGGTGGGATTGCCTGACGATGAGACCGAGACCACCCGTTACGCCATTAAAATTCCCTACGTTCTGGGCCTTATCGCTACCCGTTCGGTGGATGAGGAAGTATTGGGCATCAGAGACCTTCGCAAACGGGCCAAGCAACGGATACATAACGGGCTGATTGCCTATAAGGCATTGGAAGGTTTGCGCCACAACCCGGCTGACAATACTGCCCGCCAGCTATTGACCACTTATCACGAGGATCTGGGCTACGCCCTGTTACTAAAAAGGTATCGTGACGATATCCTAAACGCCAGCACAGAAGAAATCGAACGAGCGGCCCAAGACAGTATTCCCAAAGTGGCGCCCTTGTTCTGGACATTCCGTGGCATGGTGTTTGCCGGCTTTGTCATGTTGTTTATTTTTGCCGCCGCATTCTACTATTGCGCCCGGCGCGTGGCCGGTCATCAACGCTGGCTGTTGAAACTGGCTTTCTATGGCATTCCCTTGCCGTGGATCGCCTCGGAACTGGGGTGGTTCGTGGCTGAATATGGCCGTCAACCCTGGACCATCAGTGGCGTATTACCCACTTTTTTAAGCGCTTCCAACCTCCAGCACGGCGATGTTGTCCTCACCATCGGCGCTTTCGTGGCTTTCTATTCGATTCTGTTGGTAGTGGAGATGTTCCTGATGATCCGCACTATCCGCCTGGGACCGGAAGCACCTCGAGAAGTAATGGCATAGGAGAGAGACCATGAATTACGAGACTTTAAAAGTTGTCTGGTGGTTGATTGTTGGTTTTTACATGATCGGCTTTGCCCTTACTGTTGGCTTCGATCTCGGCATCGCCATTCTGCTACCCATCCTGGGAAAGAACGACACGGAGCGCCGTACCATTATTGCCACGGTCATGGGTACCTGGGAGGGCAACCAAGTCTGGTTGGTCACGCTGGGAGGAATCCTATTCGCAGTCTGGCCGCTTGTCTATGGCACGCTGTTTTCCGGGCCGTATCTGGCAATCATGGCGTTACTGTTTTCCCTTTTGCTGCGCCCGGCCGGGTTTGATTTCCGCGATAAACTGTCACTGCCCGCCTGGCGGCACTTCTGGGACTGGACCCTTTTCGCTGGCGGCTTGCTGCCCGCCCTGCTGCTGGGCATTGTGATTGGCAATATGCTGCTCGGGCTACCATTCCGCTTCGATGAAAATCTACGGATGACTTATGAAGGGGGCTTTCTGGATCTTCTACGTCCTTTCGCTTTCTTGTGCGGTCTCATCACTACCGCCCTGCTGGTACTCCACGGCGCCAATTTTCTCCAGTGCAGAACTTTGGGGACCATTTGTTTGAGAGCCAGAACCGCCGCTACTGTAAGCGCCTTGGTAGCGGCTGCCGGAATGGTGACGGCGGCGCTAAGCCTGTTTGCCATAGACGGCTATGCGGTTACCACCATGGCTGATCCGGCCAATGCATTGTCACCGTTGGCAAAACAGGTTCAACCGATCAGCGGCGGTTGGCTTGCCAATTTTCTCCACCGCCCCTGGATGTTGGTGGCACCGGTGATCTCTCTGGGTAGCACATTGATGGCGGGAGCCTTCGCCCGTCAGTTCATCCCGGCCCTGGCATTTTGGAGCAGTGGCGCTGCGCTGGCGGCAACCCTGCTGACCGTTGGCTTTGCCTTGTTTCCTTTTCTGCTGCCCTCATCCATAGACCCTCGCAGCAGCCTGACGGTCTGGGATGCCACCTCGAGCCCATTTACCTTGAAGTTGGTATTCGCCTTGACCCTGATATTTCTACCCATCGTCATTGCCTATACCGGCTGGGTATATCGGGTTCTTTGGGGACAGATCACAGCGGAAAATATTGAAACCCATTAAGGAGGAACGATCATGTGGTATTTCGCATGGGCTTTGGGAGTCGGTTTTGCTTGTTCATTCGCGATTCTCAACGCGATGTGGCTGGAATTAAATTGCAATCTTGATGCCCCGCAAGCCAAGCCGGCGGAAGGAGAAATCGAGTCTCGTTTCAGCCGGTGGCGCCGCAGCCAAACCGGCAACCGATAGAAAAGTAAAAAATTGGTTGAAATCCACCGAGTCTTTTGGTGGATTTCAACCAATGCCGTTCTGGATCGCCGCCAAAAATCCTCGAATATCGTTATATTGCGCCATCTTATTTTATGGCACACAAATTGCTCAAATCACTTTAGTGACACTTCAACAGGAGCATGTATCAAATGTCGCAAACTGCCGCCACAATACCTCAAACCGGCTTGGCCGGCTTAAAAGAAAACTGGCGTCAAGATCTTATCGCCGGTTTCCAGATTTTTCTCATCGCTTTGCCCCTGTGCCTGGGGATTGCCATGGCTTCCAACTTTCCGCCCATGGCAGGGATCATCGCCGCTTTCGTCGGCGGACTTTTGGTGTCGCGTATCAATGGCTCCCACATCACCATTTCGGGACCTGCGGCCGGACTGATTGTCGTTACCCTGGGCGCAGTGGAAAGCCTTGGCCAAGGCGACCCAATCGCAGGCTACCATCGCGCCCTGGCCGCCATCGTTGTCGCCGGCGTATTACAGATCATCCTGGCACAATTGAAAGCCGGCCGTTTCGTAGCTCTGGCACCGGCTTCCGTGGTACATGGCATGTTGGCGGCCATTGGCATTATCATTATTATCAAGCAGTTCTATGTCATGATTGACGTCAAGCCGGAAGGGGAACTGCTGGAAAATCTGGCCGGTATCCCCCAGGCGCTGGCGGAAATGAATCCGGAGATCGCCCTTATCGGTTTTGTCAGCCTCGCTATCCTCATCGTTTGGGAAATTCTCAAGCCCAAGGTCAAAGTATTACAAATCATCCCCGCACCTATTGTCGTGGTGGGGGTAGGGTTGGCTCTAAGCCTGTACTTCGACCTGGAACACCACCACAAATACTCCTGGCATTCCACTTTCTACGAAGTCGGCCCAAAAGAGCTTCTACCCGTACCGCAAAGCTTTTTCGACGGTTTCGCCTTCCCGGATTTCTCCATGACTGGCACCACCGCCTTTTGGATTGCGGTCGTCAGTATTTGCCTGGTGTCCAGCCTGGAAACCCTGCTCTCGGCGGCGGCCGTGGACAAGCTCGATCCCTGGCAACGCCAAACCGACCTTAACAAAGACTTGCGCGGCCTGGGCATTGGCACCTCGGTCTCGGGCGCCATCGGCGGCTTGCCGATGATCTCGGAAATCGTCCGTTCCACCGCCAACATCCAGTTCGGCGCCCGCACCCAGTGGTCCAACTTCTTCCACGGTCTGTTCATGCTGGTGTTCGTGGCGCTATTTCCACAGATCATTCACGAGATTCCCAAGGCGGCCCTGGCGGGACTGCTGGTGTTCACCGGTTACAAGCTGGCCTCGCCCCGGGAATTCTACAAGACCTGGGAGATCGGCAAGGAACAACTGTTTCTGTTCGTGCTCACCATCGTCGCCGTGCTCGCCACCGACCTGCTCATCGGTGTAGCCATCGGTATCGCCGCCAAAATCATCCTGCACATACTCCGTGGGGTCAATCTTAAACAATTGTTCAAAATCTCCTTTCAACTCAAACAAACCGATCCCGATACCTATCACGTCAGCATCGACGGCGCCGCTATCTTTTCCAACTTCCTCGGTCTCAAGACCGCTCTGGCGGAATTGCCACCGGCAAAGACTGTCGTTTTCGATCTGACTCATGCTGACTTCATTGATCACACGGTCATGGAATTCCTCCACGAATTCTGTGAAGACTATGAGCGCCGCGGCGGACACTGTGAAATCCACGGCCTGGAATTGCACGAAGCCGCTTCTCTTCATCCTCTGGCGGCCCGCCGGCAGGCTGTTGACCGTCTGAAAAACAGCTTTTTGAAAATCGAAAACGAAGACAACCGAACCATTGTGAAAATTGGTGGCAACAAGCTTTTGGAAAAGCTGAACGCTGAACTGCACCAGCAACTGGAACAGTTGCCCCGCGACAGAAAAATTATTTTCGATTTGTCCGACGCTTGGTGCTTCGCCCAGCCGCCACTGGATTACATCAATGCCTTTATCGACGAGCGCCCTGGAACATGCGAAGTCAGGGGCTTGGAAGGTAAACCGGTAGCTAGAGAACAACAATCATGATCCGCAGGCTCGTCACTCAAACCTATTACCATGTCAGCCATCTGAGCGGACAAGCACTGTCGGAGGCCTTCGCCTTTCTCCGCCAGCGGCCTCAACTCATCATTAGTTTGGCTGGGGCAGTGCTTCTCATCAGTGGCTATTGGCTGATTGCCGGAAAAGGGGCAGCCATGCCCTTCACGCTGTTGGCAATCGGTTTTTCGCTGGCTTCGGGATTGGTCGGTCTAGGCGCCGACCGTCATCCCCGATTATTGCGCCATACCGCCTTCGGCCTCTTGGGTTTATCCGGCGTAGCCGGTTTATTGGGCGGCGGAACTGCTTTGATTGGCGGCGTCTCATTGGACTTTAGCCTTCCCTTGGGGCTCCCCTGGCTGGCCTGGCACTTGCACCTGGATGCATTGGCTGGTTTCTTCCTCTGCGTCATTAGCGTGGTGCTGTTGGCGGTGGCGCTGTTTGGCCCCCATTATGTCCAGGAATACGAACACGGCCCCCATCCCTTGTCTCTGTTGGCCCTGGCCACGGGTTTATTCATCGCCGGAATGCAGTTGGTACTGCTGGCCGCCGATGCCTTTTTCTTCATGATCGCCTGGGAGCTGATGTCAGTAGCCAGTTATTTTCTGGTGGCATATAGCCACGAACACGCTGCCAATCGCCATGCTGCTTTTATTTATCTGCTCATGGCCGAAATCGGCGCCTTACTCATCATTCTCGCCTACGGGGTGCTGGTGGGCTTTGGAGATGGCTTCACCTTCGAACAGATGCGTCACGCCGAACTCACCCCCCTGTGGGCGGCAGTGGCCTTCGTCCTGGCGCTGGGCGGTTTCGGCATGAAGGCCGGGATCGTTCCTCTCCATGCCTGGTTGCCGGAAGCTCACCCCGTCGCGCCTTCCCACATTTCGGCGCTGATGAGTGGCGTGATGCTCAAGGTCGCGGTCTATGGCTTTATCCGTTTTACCTTCGACTTGGTCGGCCCTGAGCACTTCCACTGGGGCTGGGGCGTGGCCGTGCTGGTGGCAGGCAGTGCCTCGGCGGTACTGGGCGTGCTCTATGCCTTGATGCAACACAACCTCAAGCGCCTGCTCGCCTATCACTCAGTGGAGAATATCGGCATCATCTTCATGGGGTTGGGACTGGCGTTGCTGTTTTACAGCGACGGCAAACCTACGCTGGGCGCCATTGGCCTGATTGCCGCCCTGTATCACACCCTCAACCACGCCATTTTCAAAAGCCTGTTATTTTTGGGAGCGGGGGTGATTCTGCAACGGACTCATGAAAGCGACATCGAGCACATGGGAGGACTGATCCACCGCATGCCCATCACTGCGGTATTATTCTTGATCGGCTGTGTCAGTATCTCGGCATTACCACCCTTCAATGGTTTCGTTTCGGAATGGTTGACTTATCAGGCGGCCTTGCAGGTTTCAGCCCTCGATAGCGGCGTTTTGCGCAGTTTCGTGCCGGTGACGGCCGCCATGCTGGCGCTTACGGGCGGCCTGGCGGCGGCCTGTTTTGTGAAGGTCTTCGGCGTGGTTTTCCTGGGCAAGCCGCGCAGCCATCACGCCCACCGGGCCCGCCGCCTCGAATCCAGCAGCGCCCTGGCAGGCATGGGCTGGTTGGCAGTATTGTGCCTGTTGCTGGGCGTGCTTCCTACCCCCTTGGTTCGCTTGTTGGAAGGTGTCAGCCTGCAGCTGACCGGTGCTGGATTGCCGGAAACCGCCAGCCGGGGTTGGTTGTGGCTGGCGCCGGTTTCCCCTGAAAACGCCTCCTACGCCGCGCTGCTGGTCATGCTGGCGATGGGACTGGCTTGGCTGTTGAGCTACGAGTGGCTGCATCCAGGCCATGAACACCCCGAGCGCATTGCCTACCCGTGGGATTGCGGCTTCGGTGAACTGAATGAGCGGATGCAGTACACCGCCAGCGCCTTTGCCATGCCTTTCCGGCGTATTTTTGCCGACACCCTGATCGTTGACGAAAAAATCGAAAAAAACATTGCCGGTCCAGAGCAACTGAAGGTCACGGGTATCCGCTACCATCTCCACGTCAGCGACCTTTTATGGCGGTGGTTTTACGAACCGGTAGCCAAAGCACTCCATTGGGCGGTGCGCCGGGTAGGAAAAATCCAGACCGGCAGCATCCGTGTCTATCTGGGCTATTCCTTTTTTACATTAATCTTTCTGTTATGGGTGATCAGCTAATGGCTTGGATACTCAATTTATTGCAAGTTGCCCTATTCGTGGCGGCAGCGCCCTTGCTGGCCGGCTGGATCAAAAAGCTCAAATGCTGGAGCCAGAACCGCCGGGCGCCGTCTATCTTTCAGCCTTACCGGGATTTGGCCAAGTTGCTGCGCAAGGAAACCGTGGTGGCGGAGAATGCCTCATGGATTTTTCACATGGCACCCTACATTATTTTCTCGGTGGCGGTACTGGCGGCGGCCATCGTTCCCCTGGTAGCGGTACAGCTCCCTACGGCCCAGATGGCCGACGTGATCGTATTAGTCGGTTTTTTCGGCCTCGCCCGGTTTTTTCAGGCCCTGGCGGGGCTGGACATCGGCACCGCCTTCGGCGGCATGGGGTCATCCCGGGAAATGACTATTGCTTCCCTGGCGGAACCGGCCATGTTGATGGCGATATTCACCCTGGCGGTTTCCATGTCCACCACCAATCTTTCGGCTGCCATCGAAACCCTGCTCCATGAACCCTTGACAATCCGCCCTTCGTTCGTATTTGCCGGCTTGGGGCTCATGCTGGTGGCGGTAGCAGAAACCGGCCGCATTCCTGTGGACAATCCCGCTACCCATCTGGAGTTGACCATGATCCACGAGGCCATGATTCTCGAATATAGCGGTCACCACCTGGCCTTGATCGAATGGGCGGCGCAAATCCGGATGGCCATTTACGCCGTACTGCTGGTCAATATTTTTCTCCCTTGGGGCCTGGCTGAAAATTTCACCTGGACAGCCTTGGGCTGGGGAGGGCTGGCAGTTGCGGGAAAATTGACCGTGTTGGCCATCCTATTGGTCTTGGCGGAAACGGCGCTTGCCAAGATGCGCCTGTTCAGAGCCCCTCACTTTCTCGGTTTTGCCTATCTGCTCGCCTTGTTGGGCATGCTCACCCACGTGATTATGGAGGTTGGTTGATGGAAGCGCTCGAACCCCTATACGGCCAGGCGATTTTTTTATTGGCCGCCCTGGTCTTGTTCACTTCGTTCGTGATGCTGGCGCAGAGCCGTGTCACCACTTTGGTCAACCTGTTCGCACTACAGGGATTGCTGCTGGCGGCCACCACCGCGCTAGTGGCACTGGTGCAGGATACACCGCACTTATTGATATCCGCGGGTCTGACCTTCGCCCTGAAAGCAGTCTTGATTCCATTACTCTTGCATTGGCTGATTTTGCGCATGGGACTGCACCGCGCCGAGGATGAGGTCAAGCGGCCCTTGCAATTGCTGTTGGGCGCCGCCTCACTCGTGGTATTCAGTTATTATGTCACCCTGCCGGTGATTCAACTGTCCGAGCTGGAAACCCGCAATATCATCGCCACCAGCGCCGCGACGCTACTGCTGGGCATGCTCTTGATGATCTCCCACCGCCAAGCCATCAGTCACGTGGTGGGATTCATGGCCATGGAAAACGCCTTGTTCTTTTCCGCCGTTGTCGCCACCTACGGTATGCCGCTGGTAGTGGAGCTGGGAGTGGCCTTCGATGTCATGGTGGCGGCGGTGATCTTCGGGGTGTTCTTTTTTCAAATCCGGGAAAGTATCGACTCCCTCGACGTGGACCGTCTCAGCCGCCTGACTGAAACCGAGGAGCCAGAAGCATGACTGCATTGTATCTATTATTGATCATCCCCTTCTTTGGCATGGGCGCACTGGCGTGGGTAGGTGACCGTCCTTGGGCCGGACGTGTCAATAACTGGTTCAACGCAGCCACCTTGACAATATCAATCATCCTGGCGCTGACTGTGCTGCGGGCTGGCACTTTGATTTCAGATGATAGATTTTGGCTGGTGGATGCCTTCAATGTTTACCTGATAGCCCTCACAGCGCTGGTAGGCTTGACCACAGGCATCTTTTCCGGCCCGTACATGGAACACGAGCGCGAAATCGGCCGCCTGACCCCAAGGCGACTGCGTCTCTACTATGCCATGTATCAGGGCTTTATGCTGGCGATGTATTTGATTTTGGTCACCAATAACATGGGAATCATGTGGGTGGCGATGGAAGGGGCGACCCTGGCCACTGTCTTGCTGGTCAGTCTGTACCGCACCCCGGAATCAGTGGAAGCGGCCTGGAAATACTTTATTCTCTGCGGGGTCGGCATCGCCCAGGCCCTGTTTGGCACGATTCTGCTTTACTTCGCCGCTTCCCAGGTACTTGGCACCGGCGATGAAGCCCTGGAATGGACTACCCTTTATGTCCACGCCGCGGAATTCGATCCCACGGTCATGAAAATCGCCTTCGTATTCTTGCTGGTAGGCTATGGCACCAAAGTCGGCTTGGTACCGATGCACAGTTGGCTGCCGGACGCTCACTCCGAAGGCCCGACTCCGATGTCGGCGATTCTGTCCGGCCTGCTGCTCAACGATGCCTTGTACGCCATCGTCCGCAGCAAGATGATTGTCACCCAAGCGGTGCCGGGCAACTTGCCGGGATTTCTGATGATGGGATTCGGCCTGCTGTCGTTTTTGGTGGCAGTGCTGTTTCTCCACCGCCAGCGGGATATCAAACGCTTGTTCAGTTACTCTTCCATCGAGCACATGGGTACCATGACCTTTGCCTTCGGGATTGGCACACCGTTGGCCACGTTTGCGGCACTGATGCACATGACCGTTCACTCCCTGACAAAATCGGCGATCTTCGTCACCGTCGGCCACGCCGCCCAAATCGCCGGCACCCAGCGGATGGATAAAATCCGCGGCCTCATAGCCACCCAGCCCCAGGTGGGTTGGGGGCTGCTGGTGGGTACACTGGCGATTGCCGGGTTTCCCCCCTTTGGCGTATTTGTGAGTGAATTTCTGGTGCTCGTGGCCACCATGGAATCCTACCCTTGGCTGACCCTGCCGCTTCTGCTGGGGCTGGCGATTGCCTTCGGCGGCCTGTTCCGTCACTTGCACCCCATCGTCTTTGGCAGGCGACCCCAAGGCCAGAATCCGGTTCAGGCCAATATGGCGCCAGTCTTTCTTCACTTGGCCCTGGTACTGATACTCGGATTGATGATTCCCGGTGTCCTGGCGGACTGGTTTGATCACGCCGCCCAACTGATCAGTGGAGGAATGCCGCAATGACACAATGGACCGCCTACAGTAATACGCTGACCTGGGCAGATATCGACTACGCCGAGGCCACGCCACTGCCACCGGCAACGGTTTGGCAAATTCCCGCTGCTGCCTGGGGGATGGCCGCTGAACTGGCCCACAAGCAACAGCTCCGTTGGAGCGCCGGTTGGGGCGAAGAGCTGGGTGAACAAATCCGTTTGAACGCCTTGTTTGAACACAATGGCAACTACCTTTTGCTACGCACGGCAGTGTCGGCAGGGCAACCGGAACTGCCCTCCCAAGCGTGCTACTTTCCGGCTGCCGACCGCAGTGAACGCCACACCCGAGATATGTTGGGCGTAATCTTTACCGATCACCCCGATCCCCGGCGCTGGACTCGTCATCAAGCCTGGGAAAAAGATCAATTCCCCTTGCGTAAGGCTTTCTCCGCCGCTGCCGCCCCTGCGGGAACGACGCCTGCCGACAAAGATTATCCTTTCGTCAAGGCTCAAGGCGCCAGCGTGTATGAAATACCCGTGGGACCTGTCCATGCCGGAATCATTGAACCGGGACACTTTCGTTTTCAAGCAGTGGGGGAAACTATTCTCAATCTGGAAGAGCGCCTGGGTTACGTTCACAAAGGGATCGAAAAAATCGCCGAGGGGCGGGACCCGGAAGGATTGGCCCGTCTGGCTGGCCGGGTGTCGGGGGATACCACGGTGGGCCATGCCTGGGCCGCCTGCCAAGCGATGGAACGGGCGGCGGGTATGGATATTCCGCCACGCGCTGTCTATCTGAGGGCCATCTTGGCCGAGCGTGAACGCATTGCCAACCATTTGGGCGACATGGGCGCCATCTGTAACGATGTAGCCTTTACCTTCGCCCACTATCAATTCGCCCGCCTGCGTGAAATCATGCTACGCAGCAACCGTGATATTTTTGGCCACCGCTTGCTCATGGACCGGATCATCCCCGGCGGTGTCGTCATGGACTTGCCCCCCCAAGCCATCACCCGGCTTGATGAAGAACTCACCCGGCTTGGCAAGGAACTGGATGAACTGTTGACGATAATCGACCGTAACACCTCCCTGGGTGATCGTATTTATACGACCGGCGTCTTATCCAAGGAAACCGCCCGCGCCATGGGTTGCCTTGGCTATGTGGGCCGTTCCAGCGGCCAGGACTATGACGTCCGCCGCCACGCCCCCTACCCTCCCTATGACCGGCTGACAGTCAAAACGCCAGTGGAGGAAGAAGGCGACGTCGGCTCCCGCTTTTGGATACGCTACAAGGAAATCCGCGTGGCCATGCGTCTGCTGCGAATTCTGCAGGGAAGGCTGCCGGCGGGAGAAATCCATGCCCAGTTCTCCCCAGTGGAAGAGGGGGCTGAAGGGGTGGGCATCGTCGAAGGCTGGCGAGGCGAGGTGATCGCCTATGTGCGCTTTGGCGCGCAAGGAAAGGTAGATCGTTATTATCCCCGCGATCCCAGTTGGCTCAACTGGCCAGCGCTGGAACGGATCGTGCTGGAAAATATTGTGCCGGACTTTCCGGTGTGTAACAAATCGGTCAATGGTTCCTATTCTGGTGTGGATTTATAGAGACTCACCGCAGAGGCACGGCCCTGCATTCCCTGCGCCTCCGTGGTAAAAATTCCATCAATTCAAAGAAGAGATCAAATTATGTGGCGCCTATATGTCAAAACAATCAAAACCGGCATTAAAACCGA
>JALSQY010000041.1 GCA_026985035.1 Methylothermaceae bacterium | reverse complement strand
TCCTGAAGCAAGCCGAGGCCGGTACGCCGGTTCCCGAGCTATGCCGTGAGCACGGCATGAGCAGCGCCACATTCTACAAATGGCGCGCCCGGTATGGAGGGATGGATGCGTCGATGATGAAGCGCCTGAAGGAGCTGGAGGACGAGAATCGGCGCCTGAAGAAGATGTACGCAGAAGAGCGCCTGAAGGCGGATATCGTCCAGGAGGCACTGGCAAAAAAGTGGTGAAGCCATCTCTGCGGAAAGAGATGGCCAAAAAAGCCGTATCGGGACGGGGCCTGAGCATCCGAGCCGCCTGTTCGGCGTTCGGGATCAGCGAAACCTGCTACCGCTACCAGGCAAAGTTGTCGATGGAGAATGCAGAGATCGCTGACTGGCTGATCCGTCTGACCCACAACCAACGGAACTGGGGTTTTGGTCTGTGCTTTTTGTACCTGCGCAACGTCAAGGGCCATGGCTGGAATCACAAGCGTGTCTACCGCATCTACCGGGAGTTGGAGTTGAACCTGAGAATCAAGCCCAAAAAGCGTCTGAAGCGGGAAAAGCCCGAGCCGCTCTATGTGCCGATGGCGGCGAACGAGGTCTGGTCGATGGACTTCATGCATGACCAGTTGGCTGACGGTCGAAGCTTCCGCCTGTTCAATGTGCTCGATGATTTCAACCGTGAGGGGCTGGGCATCGAAGTGGATTTCTCACTGCCTGCTGAACGGGTCATTCGCGGTCTGGATCAGATCATCGAATGGCGCGGGAAGCCCCGTATGATCCGGTGTGACAATGGTCCGGAATACCTCAGCGGCATGGTGATGCAATGGGCGGAGAAGCGCGGTATCAAGCTCGCGTATATCCAGCCTGGCAATCCGCAGCAGAACGCGTATGTGGAGCGGTACAACCGTACGGTACGGTATGACTGGCTCAGTCAGCACCTCTTTGACTCTATCGATGAGGTGCAGGACTATGCGACCCGCTGGTTATGGACGTACAATCATGAGCGGCCCAATACCGCCATTGGCGGGATAACCCCGAAACAGAAGTTGGCCCTTGCGGCCTAGCCTCTACTTCTGGTGTCCGTTAAAAATGGGGGGATTACC
>JALSQY010000040.1 GCA_026985035.1 Methylothermaceae bacterium | reverse complement strand
ATTAACCCGGCAATCAAGCAGGTCGTCCTGACCTGTTGATTGCGCGCCCTTGTCCATCGCCGATATTGCGCGGAATCTCTTGACGGACAAGGGCTGACATCGGCTATCGCCAATAGCGGCGCATCCTTGCGCCACGATTAACCCGGCAATCTTTAGTGCCGGGTTAATCGTAAAGCCAACTGCGCATTGAGGATTTGAATCCGGTCAAAGATATAGCGTAACACTTCTTTATGAAAGTGAATATAGGTGGCCGGCTGTTCCAGGGCCAATGACTCCAACTCGGCGCGGGAAATCGCATAAGCGCTGCCGTCGGTATCGGCCCCATCAATCCTGCCAGGGCACCGCGGGCGGCGTACTCCGGCCCCAATACCGAAAAGGCTGCAACGCCAAATGCCAGGGCCAAAGGCAAGGCGACGATAGCGGCAGTGACGCCGCCATATAAATCTCCTTTCCAGGTTGCCTCTCGTGCTTGATCCATCAATACTGGTCTTTCTCAACCTGATTTTTTCAGCGTTACCACCTGATCCCGCAAATAGACAGGCTGGGCTTGTTCCGGCGGCAGGGTTTTTCCTGCGCGCACGGCCTTTACCGCCAGTCTTGCAACCACCCCGGCCCGTGGCAGGATTTCTGGCCGTATAGCGATGAATTGCGTCGTGTTCACCCGGCAATTCAGTTGTTCCCGATAGACCTCCCAGCCTGCGCCCAACCCTACTGCCGTGGCGAAATCTGGCAATGGCACCGGGACTTGAGCAGGAGACACCACAGCTTCGGGGGCTGCTTTTTCGATTTCGAATAGGTCGCTTTTCCTGGCCTCCGGCACCTTTCGATATACGCCCCAATAGACTTCCTCCATCCGGGCATCCAGCGCCACCAGCGCGAAATCGGCCTGTTCTTCGGCCAGTCCTTGCCACGCCATGGCCGCCAAAGTGGATACCGGCGCGACCGGCAAATCCGCGCCAAATGCGATTCCCTGGGCAACTCCCGCAGCAATTCTAAGGCCGGTAAAAGAACCAGGCCCCCTGCCAAAGGCAACGGCGTCCAAATGGCTGAGCGTCAGCTGGGCTTCTGCCATCAATTCATCCACCAT
>JALSQY010000039.1 GCA_026985035.1 Methylothermaceae bacterium | reverse complement strand
GAAAATCGTTATCAAGCCACGGTGAGTTGTTGGCTGGCAAAGTAATCTTGTAGAAAACTGACAAAGGCGGTGATTTTTGCCGGGATGAAACGTCGTTGCAGATAAAAGGCATAGACAGGCAGATCCCGCACGCAATAATCCAGCAGGATTTCCCTGAGCCTGCCATCGGCAAGATAGGGCCTGGCCGTGGTACTGGGCACCTGGATGATTCCCATATCCATGGCCGCCGCCTCGCAAAGTGCCGTGCCGTTGTTGGAGGCGAATTGCCAGCGGCATTTGAATTCCACCGGCTGGCCTTGATCGTGAAAAAGCCAGTGGTTGCTGTGAGGGGTGTTGATGTATCCCAGGCAGCGATGCCGATGGAGATCGGCGATGATTTGGGGTTCTCCTTGGGCGGCCAGATAACCGGGTGAGGCGAAGGTACACAACTCGGTGGTGGTGATTCGTTTGGCAATCATGCCATGATGGGGCGTGTCGGTGATGCGGATGCTCAAATCATAATCGCCGCTGCTCAAGTCGATAAAGCGGTTCTCCAGCCCCAAGGAAACCGTAATGTTTGGATGGGATTGGCGGAAAAGGGTGATGGCGGGCACCAGATACATCAGGCCGAAATCGATGGGTGCGGCAACAACCAGGGTTCCCCGGGCGCCTTCTCCCAAGGCGCTGACGGAATTTTCCAGTTCCTCGAGGTCTTCCAGCAACTGTTTGCTCCGCTGGTAATAGCCGCGTCCGGCTTCGGTAAGGCTGATACGGCGGGTAGTGCGAGTCAACAGGGATAGCCCCAGCTGCTTTTCCAAATAGGTGACGTGCTTTCCCACCATGGTGGGGGACAAATCCCATTCGCGGGCGACGGCTGTAAAGCTTCCCAGCTCGACCACCCGGCAAAATACCTGCATGCTTTTGAATTTATCCATGGGGCTATTGTAAACCCAGAGTTCAAATAGCTTAAATTTCCACCCAATTTATCTTTTTGTTTTTTGTAATTAAAATCTAACATCAATTTCACAATAACAATGAGGCTACGCAAATGAGTAAGATCGTCGATGAAGTCCTGCAAGCGAATCAGCAATATGCCGCTGAATTTGGTGACAAGGCCAATTTGCCCATGCCCCCTGGGCGGCATTTTGCCATCTTGACCTGTATGGATGCGCGCTTGGATCCCGCGAAATATGCCGGCTTGGCGGAAGGCGATGCGCATGTCATTCGTAATGCAGGTGGAAGAGCCAGCGATGACGCAATCCGTTCGCTGGTGATCTCATACAAGCTATTGGGAACGCGGGAATGGTTCGTGATTCACCACACCGACTGCGGCATGGAAACCTTTACCAATGATGTGATGGCGGAATTGTTGTCCCACAGTCTTAAAACCGCGGTCATCGATGAAAGCGGCTGGCATGATGTCGGCGAAGGTCCCGGCTCGCCAGATGGCAAGTATATTAACTGGCTGACTATCAAGGATCAGGCGCAAAGCGTCCTGGATGACGTGATTCGGATCAAGTCCCACCCTTTGGTGCCCCAAGAGATTCCGGTATATGGCTATATTTTTGATGTCAAAAGTGGCCGGCTGATTGAAGTGCCGGAAGCAACCAAGGCAGGTCAACCGGCCTAACCTCGAAACACCTACCGATTCCCTCCCCCCATTGTTAAAGTTAGGTGGTGAAAGGAGGTGATTCTGCCCTGTGAAGCTTGCGTCCGCTTCACAGGGTTTTTTTATGCGTCAAGCGTTGACCGGAATCGCCGGGCTGCCAAAGAACCGCTCCAGGACACGGATTAAATCTCCGTGATCTTTCACGCCCGCACTTTCCCGGATACTATGCATGGCCCACAATGGGTTGCCGATATCGATGCTGCGCAGGCCCAGCCGTGATGATACGATTGGTCCGATAGTGCTGCCGCAAGGCAGATTGCTGCGGTGGCAATAGTGCTGCCAGCTAACGCCTGCTTCTTCGCACCAGCCAATGAATAGTGCCTGGGAATAGGCTTCGCTGGTGTAACGGACATTGGCATTGGTTTTGATGGCGGGGCCGCGGTTGACGATCAGCTTGTGGCCGGCATCGTAACCCCAGTCGAAATTGGGCTGATAGGCATGGGCCATGTCGGCGCTGATTAAAAAGCTGGCCGCCAGGGCTTGTCTGGTTGATTCTTCATCCAACGCAAGAGCGCAACCGATACGCTGCAAGATATCGGCCAGGAAACTGCCGCTGGCGCCCTTGAAACTTTCCGAGCCGATTTCCTCGTGATCGAACAGGGCGCAGACGCGGGTGGCGGTGGACTCGTCATCGCTGATGAGGGCGCTTAAAGCAGCGTGGCAGGAAGCCAGATTATCGAGCCGCGAGGAGGCAATGAATTCTTGATCCTGTCCCCAAAAAGCACCCGTTTGGGTATCGTAGACATTCAGTTCCCAGCTGAGAATGGCGTGGGGATCGCAATCCATATGGCTGGCCAATAATTGTACGAAATGGTCCTGAGTTGGCGCCTTTTCTCCGGAAACAGCCAGCAGCAAAGGCAGTTCGGTCTGGGGATCGAGCTTGAGGCCTTCTTCGTTGACCTTGCGGTTCATATGAATGGCCAGGTTGGGCAGGCGCAACAAGGGGGCGCCAAAGTCCAGCAGGCAAACCGCGGGCTTTTCCGGGGTGTCGGTGCGCAGCGCTACCCTGCCGGCCAGGCTCAAGTCCCGGTCGGTCCAGGTGGCCAGAATGGGGCTGCCATAGATCTCCACCCCCAGCCGCAGCAGGGAATCGGTTTGTTGCAGCGGGTTGGGCTTGAGGCGCAGCCCCGGAGAATCGGTATGGGCGCCGACAATGCGGAAACCGGCTTGGGGCAGGGGATTGGTCCCGATGATGAAGGCGATCAGGGATGAATCGTCGCGAATGACGTAATAACGGCCGCTTTCCTGCAACTCCCAGGGGGCCCGTTCATCCAGGCACTGAAACCCTTCTTCCTCCAGCCACTCGGCGGCAGTGGTTGCAGCGTGCCAAGGACTGGGCGAGGCATTGATGTAACGAAGCAGTGCCTCGGCCTGACGGCGGTGTTCACTGTCAATCATTTGTTCGCACTATCTTCTTGTTGAAGCTTGGACAGTACATTTTGATAGGCTTGATATACCTTGTCATCAAAACAAACCAGGTAGATTTTTTCGATTTGAGGATTGTCCCGCAAGCATTCTTTGAGGGTGCGGATGGCGATTTCCGCCGCCTCCTGCACGGGAAAATGATAAACACCGCAAGAGATGGCGGGGAAGGCAATGGTTTTGATGCCGTATTCCTTGGCCAGCTTCATGCATTCTCGGTAACAGGAAGCCAGCAGCGCTGCTTCCCCGTGGGTGCCGCCATGCCAAATGGGGCCTACGGCATGGAAGACGTAGCGGGCGGGTAGCCGGTACCCTTGGGTTGCCTTGGCCTTGCCGGTTTCGCAACCGCCCAGCTTTCTACACTCTGCCAGCAATTGTGGTCCCGCCGCCCGGTGAATGGCGCCATCCACGCCGCCTCCGCCCAACAAAGAACTGTTGGCGGCATTGACGATGGCATCCACCTTGAGTTTGGTGATATCGCCACGTATGACTTCCATTTTCTGCATGGCCTAGATAATAAGGGGTTTTTAGCCGGGAAGCCAGCAGGTTTGCATCAGGGTGGGAAAGCGGCATTTCCTGTGAGGGCCGTCCACTGCCAATGGTACGATGGCTATCGAAATTTCGGGGTGTGTTAACTGGATGGCATGGCGATGCCGGTGCATCCTTGCACCGGCGGGGAAAAGGAGCTTTTCAGAGATTGCCCATGGCTTTCTTCCTTCTCCAGGACATTCCCGCAATCAGTCCGTAGGCGGGTAGCGCCATTACCAGCGCCGGTGGCAAGGGAACCGCGCTGGTGGGAATGACGAAATTATCCAAGGCGGTTTCTTCGCAGCAAGATGTGGTGATAGGTTCGAAAGGCTCGCTCCAATTGATGTTGGTGAGGGGCGTGTCACTGATGACACCGATGAACACGGGCGTTTGTTCCGTAGCCCCAGGGGGGACGGGAAAAGGTCCCAGAAAATCGCCGTCCTCGAATTCCAGGGTCATCAGCCCGGGGTTGGCATTCGGGTTAAATGCATCAATATCGAAGCCAACCGCCTTGTGGGGCCGGGAAAAATGGATGTCGTAATACGATTCGGCCCCGTTGTCTCCCCGCGACTGGTTATCTATGGAAAACAGTTCCTTATCCCCTGCGCCTTTGAAAATTTCCAGCCGGTCCAGGTTCGTGGTCACGGAAATGCCTGGCAGGAACTCGACGCCCATCATATTGGTTCCGTCGGCATAGCCCTCAAAGTCCTGAGTGGTGACAGGTTCCCCCAGGTCGGCGAGAAAAGAAGTGCGGCTGCCATAAACGGTATAAGTGGCCGCGCTCAGCGCCGCAGGCAAAGTCGCGCCCACGGCAAGACAGGTCAGGGTAAAAATTTTCAATCGTTTAATCATGGTAATTCTCCTGTATTGGATGGCATCACTTGGGTGGTGCCACTACTTTTTTCATGCGGCACCCTTCGGCCATTTCCACGACCAGGCTCCAGTCATCCAGCCAGAATTCCGGATCGGCCGCCGCCGAAAAATTGGTCAACTTCCATTCCACCGCCACTTCCACGGTCTTGAAATTGTCGCTGTTGTTTTTGATGCAGCGGTGCCGGCTCATGGCGTGGCTTTCCCATGAGGCTTGTCCCTCGTTGCCGCTATCGGTGCTATCGAAAGCGAAAGTATCCGGCGGGAACGATGAAGCTCTGGGAGCGCCCTCGGCGCCGTTGATCAGAATCCTGACCTCGCACCAGCCGCCTTCGGTTGTACCGGCATTGTCGCTGCAACGCGATTCCGCGTCGAAGCTGGCATTAAGCAATACCGTGCTGCGGGGAGGAATCGTCACTTTTGTTCTGGCGTGCTTCAGCGGCACAAATTTCCGCGACTGGGTGGTTTGGGGCTTGGTGCTGCTGATAACTTGCTTGAAAAAATGGGCGCCGGCCGTGCGGACTTCATAATCCGCTTCTGTGTCGGGCGGAAGAACTATGATGGGAGGAATAAGCGGATTGAGTTGAGAATTATCCGCGGCATTGATCAGTTCGTCTCTCAGATCGGCTGATACCGCTTGGCCTAGGGCCGAACCAATCAAACAAAATGCAGTTAAAAGAGGCTTTTTCATAATGGTCTCCTTTTGTTTAGCGATGGTTAATTACTCAGCCATTCTTGGCTGATTGATGAATCCCTTCGCTACCCAGCATAAGAAGACATTTGAAATAAAAATATAAAAAAAAACACAGGGATTCTGTCAAGTATTTACTTGACATTT
>JALSQY010000038.1 GCA_026985035.1 Methylothermaceae bacterium | reverse complement strand
CCGCGCCACCCACTCATAACGGCTGCTGACAACCGCCAGTATAGAGTCTTCATGATGATGCAAACGCTCCGAGAGCGACCGCCAACATTCCGCAGGCACCCAAGACTTAACTTTTTCCGTGATTTCCTGGTCACCCTCCAATAGTTTCAGTACCACCCAATCTACGGGATAAGGACGGGGAACATAGTTATTCAGCTGCGCCTCGATATCCTCCTTCAAAGCCTGGATTGGCCCTGCCAATTCTGGCCGCACCGGATTGACAGAACGGCTTCCTTCCGCCACCGCTACCACCATATCCACTAATTCCCGCACGCCTTCGTTGCGGTTAGCCGCCATGGGGATCACGGGAATGCCCAATGCCGCTTCCAATACATGAGGTTCGATTCGAATACCTTCTTCTTCGGCCAAATCCATCATATTGATGGCAAACACTGCCTTGACCGGCAGTGCCAGCACTTCCGCCAATAAATACAGACCCCGTTCCAAATGCGTCGCATCCGCCACCACGATCACGACATCGGGGTGCTCTTGAATGATGTAATCCCGGGCAATACGCTCTTCCAGAGAATTCGCCGTCAAGCTATAAGTGCCGGGCAGATCGATAATTTCCAGCAAAACATCTTCACGGAATCGATGATGGCCTACCTTTTGCTCGACCGTCTTTCCCGGCCAATTGCCCACGTGCTGATTAAGACCGGTCAACAGATTGAAAATAGTGCTCTTCCCTACATTGGGTTGACCGGCCAAGGCCACCACATAACGCTTGGGTTCAGTGATGGGTCTGGATTCTTCTGTCAGTTCCAGTGCAATACTGCCTTGACGACTGACGTGAATCTTTTCTGCTTCTCCCCGCCCTAATACAACCCGGGTTTCGTGGGCGCGCACCACCACCGCGCCCCGATTCTGCAATACCTCCACCAACACGCCTGGCCGTAGCCCTAACGCCGCCATCCGGCTCACAAAAGTGGGGCCACCTGCCAGGGACTCTATTTTTACCCGTTCACCAGCCGGAACGCGGGCCAGGACAACATCAGATTCACTCATTTCGTCACCACGCAGGATGCCCATCGAATTTTTCGACTTCGACTCGATTGCATCTATTCAATCGCAAGCTAAAAACGCCCCTTACCTAATTTATATGGGAACAAATCAAGTGAATACAACCTGCACCAAAAAGTAACCGGGGTCAGAGTCAACAATTGCTTGGTAGCTGAAAATTGTTGACTCTGACCCCGGTTATTCGCTGCCCCGGGCGGCATCGACTCCTTCCTGGGCGATGGTTCCATGAAGACCCTGTGCGTCTTCCACCACCATCCGATCTGTGTAAATGTCCCGATTGCCCGAAATTTATTTCCTCAAGAAGATTCACCCGCAGAACTGGCCAGCCATCTTTTGCGGACAAACCAAGCCAATAACAGCCCTAATGCGTATCCTGCTACATGTAATGCATACAATTTCATGGTGCCGCCATGATGCAGGGATGCACTGGCAGGCTTAAGCACTAATATCCACCATACGAAAACCACAATATAATAAGCCGCCACCCCGTTCACCGCCCAGAAAACGGGCCTGGGGTCTTGAATCTGAACTGCTGTGCGGTAAAACCAAATGGCAATGGCTATGGCAATTAATCCTCCTATCATGACACTCCTCCTTTTATCTGTTTTTATGTTGACCTACAAGAAAGTCCAATTTGGCCGGGCTTTCTCGAGCCAGATCGATGTATCCTCAAAATCAATTATCGCCAATGGTTGATTTTGTGACAAAGAACATCGTCCTTTCCCTTTTAGGCTTTGATAATTCACGAATGAATTTAGGTTGTCTCCAATCGGCTACATCATAAAACCATATCGATTCATTTGAAATTCAGCCCTATAATCTCATCATCAACCAGCGGGCTCCTTTCTTTTGAGCTTGATTTCTCGTGGCGAATAACCCCTGGATTAGGGATATGATCACTTTTTCGTGACAGTTAAATCATATCCTGTTACAAACAAAAACGCTTGCACACTTAACCCGATACAATAGCAACTTAGGATTGACCCCAGTGGGAGGACACAATGGGAAAAGTGGGAAAATTCCTTCTTTATGGCATTATCTCTTTGGTTCTTATCGTCATCGTTGCCGCGGTTGCGGTAATCATGCTGGTAAATCCCAATGACTATAAGGACAAAATCACCGAAGTAGTAAAAAAGCAGACGGGCCGCGAACTTGTAATAGAGGGCGACCTCAAGTTATCCCTGTTCCCCTGGATTGGCTTGCAAACCGGCAAGTTGGTACTTGGCAATGCCCCGGGATTCGGCCCAGAGCCCTTTGCCGCACTTGAAGAAGCCGACATCAAAGTCAAATTGCTTCCCCTGTTTTCTAAAAGAGTGGAAGTCAAACACATTGTATTAAAAGGTTTGGATCTTAACTTGGAGAAAAACCCAAAAGGCATCACCAATTGGGAGGATCTCACCAAAGCCCAAGAAGCCAAGAAAAAAGTCAAGCCCCCAACCGAACAAGCACCACCGGAAACCAAAACAGCCCTTCCCGCTCTGGCTGTGGGAGGATTCACTCTGCAAGACGCCACAGTCGTCTGGAATGATCGGCAAGCGGGTAAAAAAATCCGCATCGATAACTTAAACGCCCGCCTCGATGCCCTGAAATTCGGCGAGCCGACCGACTTTACCCTCGGCTTTGTGCTGCAAATGAACGAGCCTCCGCTCAAGGAAACGATTTCGTTGACCACGGACTTGGTCATTGCGGAGAACCTGAAACAATTTGAACTCAACCATTTAAAACTCAAATCCCACAGCGAAGGCAAATCCATCCCCAGCGGCCGTTTAGATGCCGCTTTAAATGCCTCCATTTCCTTGGACATGGACAAGCAAACCCTGGCGGTTTCCGGCCTCAAGCTGGAAGCGGCCAAAGTTACTCTGAACGGTAACCTGCAAGGGAAAAACATCATTGACAATCCCCAAATCAGCGGCAAGTTGAAAGCCTTGCTCAATCCCAAGCAAACACTGTCTGTTTTGGCCATCGAAGCGCCAAAAACCCAGGACGCGAACGCCTTGGAGAAAGTGGAAATCGCCCTTGATCTATTGGCGGACAGAAATTCCCTGGCCTTGAAAAATTTGCTCCTACTCCTCGACCAAACCCAAATGAAAGGGCATGTCAATGTCAGTAACTTTGCCGATCCTAATATCATGTTCGATCTGGAGGCAGACGGGATTGACGTGGACCGTTATCTGCCACCACCAAGTGGTGCTCCTCAAATCAAGGAAGAAAATCCCGTCCAACCGGCAGCAAAACAAGCGCCGGAATCTGGCGAGCTGCCTCTGGCGGCTGTCGCCGGATTGAATCTGGATGGGAAAATCCATATCGGCAGCGTCAAGGTAAAAGGCTTGAAAATGCAGGATGTTTCCCTCACCGCCAGAGGAAAAGACAAGAAAATGACCATCAAACCGGTCATTGGCAAACTGTATCAAGGCCATCTAAATTCCGTGATCAATATCAATGCCCGCGGGAAAACCCCCACCCTGGCGATTTCCGAAAAAATGGACAAGGTACAAATCCAACCCTTGCTGAAAGACTTGACGGGAAAAGACTATCTGGCCGGCACCACGGTTTTAACCACCAATTTGACTACCCGCGGCAAGGACGTGGAGTCTGTCAAACGCAACTTGAACGGAAAAATCAACTTCCATGTAAAGGATGGCAGCTTGAATAATGTTGAAATCTTTAAGCTCATCAAGCAAGGCGAGGCTTGGTGGAAAGGAAAGGGAAGCGTGGGGGAAGAACAGATCAACAAGCTCCGCTTTGTGGGCCTGAACTTCTTGGCCACTGTCAGAAACGGCGTGGTCAACACCGATGAGTTTCTGATTGATAGCAGGAAAATCAGGATTGAAGGCACAGGCACCATCGATTTAGTGCGGGAGCAGCTGGATTACCGGATTACCGCCCTGCGCCTGAAACATAAGGAAGAAGCGGGCAAGGAAGTCACCCTGGCCAAAGGCATGCCCATCATTATCAAAGTGACAGGGCCTTTGAGCAAACCCAGATACATGCTAGATGTTGTGCAAATGGCCTACGAGAAAAATAAACGGAAGATTGAAAAGACCAAGGAAAAAATCGAAAAGAAAGTCGTCAAGAAACTGGAGAAAAAATTGGGCAAGGAACTGGGCGGCCAAGCGGGCGAGGTGCTCGAAAAAGGCATCGGCGGCGCATTGAAGGGCCTTTTTGGCAAATGATTCCTGTCTCCCGCTTCCAGAAAACACTGCTGGAATGGCATGACAATTACGGACGCAAGAACCTGCCTTGGCAACACAATCCGTCGCCATACCGGGTTTGGGTGTCGGAAATCATGCTTCAGCAAACCCAGGTGACCACAGTCATTCCCTATTACCTGCGCTTTATGGACACTTTTCCCGACGTGCAAAGCTTGGCGTCAGCCAACCTCGACGACGTACTGGCCTTATGGGCGGGGCTGGGATATTACACGCGGGCCCGTAATTTACACCGGGCAGCACAAAAAATCGTTTCCGGTTTCGATGGCCGTTTTCCAGATACCCCCGACCAACTAGCCAGCTTGCCCGGCATTGGCCGTTCCACCGCCGGCGCCATAGTCAGCCTGGCCTTCAACCAGCCAGCTCCCATGCTGGACGGCAATGTCAAACGGTTATGGTGCCGCCTCCACGACATCCAAACCTGGCCTGGCGAGTCAAATACTGAAAAGCGATTATGGCAGCTAAGCGAAAAATACCTTCCCCACAGCCACTGCCGGCAATACACGCAAGCGCTCATGGATTTTGGCGCCACCCTCTGCACCCGCACCAAACCCAAATGCAGTGCATGCCCCTTGCGACAGCATTGTTCCGCTTATCGAAATGGCACAGTCCCATTAATCCCGGTGAAAAAGCCAGCCAGCATCAAACCTGTCAAAAACAGTTACTGGTTGATTCTGCAGCGCGACTCCGGTCAATTCTATCTGCTCAAGCACCCCCCTGCCGGTATCTGGGGAGGCATGTGGGCTTTTCCTCAATGGCAATCCCGCCACGCACTGGAAAGCTACTGCCTACGCCACGACATCGATCTCCAAAGAATCCAATGGCTAAACAAACAGCGGCACACCTTCACCCATTTCCATCTGGATTTCACCCCCGCCGTCTATACTGGCCCGCTGTCAACCCTTGAAATCAGAGAAGACTCAGGTCAATGGCACCATTTCGCGGGTTCGCTACCCGCCATGCCAGCGCCAGTGAAAAAACTTGTGCAAAAACTCGCCAATGGATCTATGGGATGAAAGAACGCTGATTGTATGTTACAA
>JALSQY010000037.1 GCA_026985035.1 Methylothermaceae bacterium | reverse complement strand
TCAATACCAAATCCAAATTTCTTTTTATTCCAAGCAGCTATGCTACCCCAAGTAACACTTTCTTAGCATTATAACATTTATTATTTGCACCTTCATAATAAACTTCATCAGGTGTTAAATACTCCAATGCTGAGTGTAACCTTTCACTATTGTAAATATTGATATATTCTTCTATACCTTCTCTTGCCTCCTTGATATTTGTATATGATGATGGGTAAACATTTTCATATTTTAGTGTTCTCCAGAATCTCTCAATTACTATATTATCTATACTTCTTCCTTTTGCATCCATCGATATTGATATTTCATTTTGCACTAATATATCAATATGCTCCTTTGCTGTATATTGTGAGCCTTGATCTGTATTAAATATCTCTGGCTTTGGATAAATAGAGAGTGCTTCATTTAGCACACTAGTTGTTAGTGATACATCCATTGTATTAGATAACTTCCAACTAAGGATTTTCTTAGTATTCCAATCAATTATAGCTGCTAAGTATGCAAACCCTTTCTCAAGCTTAATATATGTTATATCAGTTGACCACACTTTATTTGGAGCATCTACTACAACCTGACCTTTATCATTTTTAAACTCATTTAAAAGATATGGATACTTCTTATGCTCTTTTTTTGCTTTAGTTGTTCTAACCTTAGGATACATAGCTTTTATACCCATAAATTCAAAGGCTGTTTTAACTAGTTTTCTACCTACATTAAAGCCTAACCTCTTTAGTATAGCTACAACTCTTCTTGTGCCATAGTAAGGATGTTTAGTATGTATCTTATCAATTGTATTTAATAGCTTAATATCTTCATCACTACTAAATGGCATCACTGGTTCATAGTAGTATGCTGTTTTAGAGAGATGAAGCAGTTGCAATTGTCTATTAAGTGAAGGTATTATCTTTTTATTACTTTGTTTAGCTTGAACTTTACCTTCACTATCTACCAACTCTTTTCTAGTCGATAAGTCCAAGCTTACGAGCTTTCCCTCAAGCCAATCTCTCTCTACAATAATCTCACCTAATTTTTTACTTGTTGCATCTTTTTGTTTCTCAAGCTCTTTAATTTGCTCTTTATACTCTTTAACTA
>JALSQY010000036.1 GCA_026985035.1 Methylothermaceae bacterium | reverse complement strand
ACCGCTAATCACCTGGTGGATACGGTTAAATCGGTCGTTTAAGAAATTAATAACTGCTTAAAATGTAACCTGCGCTGTGTAAACGAAACACAGCGTAGTTACGTCCGAATGAACACCTTGTTATAGGCTTTTTGACTTAAGTGGAAAACGCTCTGGATGCTTAATCATTTCTCCCGTCAAATCCACATCCAATTCCGGCCAGTAAAAGTGTCCTGGGCTTTGTTCTTCCGTAAGCGTCCAGCCCCACCATCTAGCATTTAACCGTTTTTAATGCTTTCGATAAATTCCGGGGCCAATGGCAGCAGCTCGTCAATGCGGCTGTTTGGCCAGGTGGGGAGTTTGTCCAGCGTTTCCTTTAGCCAGGCCGCAGGGTTCAAGCCATTGAGTTTGGCGGTGCCGAGCAAGGATTGGATGTTGGCCGCACGCTGGCCTGCTCGTTCGGAACCGGCAAACAGCCAGTTTTTCTTACCCAGCGCAATGGGGCGTATCGTGTTCTCTACCGGGTTATTATCAATAGGCAAGTGTCCGGTTTGTGCATAGCGAGTTAAACTGGGCCAGCGTTTTAAGGCATAATCCAGCGCTTTGGCAGAAGCGCCGCCGTTGGCTGTTTTAAGCCGGGTGGCTTGTAGCCAGTCATGCAGTGATTCCAGTTCCGCCACGCTGTGTTGTTGGCGTAAGGCGAGTCGTTGTTGCTGATCCAGCGGCTTTCCCTGGGTTTCGATCTGATACAGCCGGGCAATACGGGTTAAGGCTTCCAGCGCCATCGGGCTGTCAGTGGCCTGATGCAGGTCAAAGAATTTACGGCGCACATGCGCCCAACAGCCACATTCAATACAGGGTGTTTCGCTGCGTCGTTTATCAAACAGTTGTTTGTAACCGGCATAGTCATCCACCCGCAGATGACCTTGCCAGTTGCCTAAAAACTGGCGGGCATGGGCACCGCTGCGACTGCGTTGATAGTTAAAGACCACAATCGGCGGTCCGCCGCTTAAGTCATTGCTGCGGTAAACCCACAGATACGCCCGACGGGTTTTCCCGCGTCCGGGTTCGAGTTGTTGCACCGGGGTTTCATCGGCATGCAGGCTGTTACCTTGCAGCA
>JALSQY010000035.1 GCA_026985035.1 Methylothermaceae bacterium | reverse complement strand
AGGCCGGGTCCAGACAGTCGATATCAAAGGTCAGGTATGTCCGGTAATCCCCTAATATTGCTTTGATTTTCTGCGCTGTGGCTTGCGGCCCTATGCTGTGCACCTCGCGCGCATCAATAATGTTCACACCCAATGTATCCTCGTTGGTGGTGCGGATGCCGACCTGCACGCTGCGTTTCGGGTCCACCAGCCCTTCTTTCACCGCCTTGTAGAACATCGTGCCATGATCAACGCGGGACATGTCGTCGTCAGGCCATGTGTCGGTATGGGCGTCGAATTGCAACAGCGATAATGGCCCGAATTTCGCCGCATAAGCCATTAATATCGGGAAAGAAATATAGTGATCACCCCCCAGACACAGCGACGCGGCACCCGCGTCCAGTATCCCCGTGACATGCGCGGTCAGCGCCGCCGGAAAGGCCGGAATATCGGCATAATCAAACGCCAGATCGCCGTAATCGACCACATTATATGCGCTGACCGGATCAATATCCCAGCCATAGGGCGCATCGGGCGCCTGCAGGGCGCTGGCCTCGCGGATCGCTCGCGGCCCCAGCCGCGTGCCGGGCCGGTTGGTGACGGCCTGATCAAAGGGCACACCGGTGACCGCCAGATCGACACCGCTCAGGTCTTTGGTATAGCTGCGGCGCAGAAACGAGGTGACCCCGCCAAAGGTGTTTTCAAACGACGGCCCCTTGTGCACCCCCGCCTGAATGGCCGTATCCACCTGGTTTTTCGCGTCTTCCAGTGCCATATTACGCCCCTTTTACCGGCTGGCGCGTTTCCACCATCCGCGCAAAAAACGATGCCCCGATCGGGGAAATCTCGTCGTTGAAATCATAGCCGGTGTTATGCACCCCCGGCCCCTCGCCCTGCCCCAAAAACAGATAGGCCCCGGGGCGGCGCTCCAGCATATAGGAGAAATCCTCGGCCCCCATTTCGGGCTGCTGGTCGGCCACCACATTGTCGGCCCCGGATATTTCCGCCGCCACTTTGGCCGCCACAGCCACCTTTTCGGCGTCATTCACCGTGGCCGGATAGCCGATGTTATAGGTCAGCGAGACCTCGACATCATAAGCCGCCGCCACCCCCTCGCAGATCG
>JALSQY010000034.1 GCA_026985035.1 Methylothermaceae bacterium | reverse complement strand
TCTGTCCCGGAGATTCCCTCTTCATCGGGGGAAGGTGGGTTACCCGGTCCGGCAATTACGCCGTAACGGCCCGGGGTATCAACGGATGTGATTCCATTACGCATTGGGAGATCGTCGCGCTGGCGCCACCGGAGGGACCGCAGGCGACCGTAGATTGCGATTCGTTGAGGGTAGCCGTCTCGGTAGCTTTGGAGAAGCCCTGGAGGGCGCAGTGGGACAATGGAGACACCACTGCCCAATCCCACTACAAAGGCCGCCGACAAGCCACCCTCGTTTTGTCGGCCCCGCCCGATTGTTCCGTAGCGTTTACGATAGAGTTGCCCGAAGTTCCGGCCCTCGATGTCGGGGGTTTGCCGAGAGATACCGTCCTCAAGCCCGATAAATCCCTCACCATCGACCTCGGCCTCGACCCCGATCAATGGACCGTCGAGTGGACCCCCGAAGATGCCGTAGATTGTCCCACCTGTATGCGTGTCGTCATCGCCCCCGGGGAAGACGACACCGAGATCACCGTTCACCTCACCCACCGATCCGGGTGCACCTACACGGCGATCTTCACCGTCCGGCGCGTCGACGAAGGCCTCTTCCTCCCCAATGTCTTCACCGCCAACACCGACAATATCAACGACTCCTGGCGCCTCTTCCACACCCCCAATATCTCCATCCTCCGAACGTGGATTTACGACCGTTGGGGGGAGTTGGTCTATTTCAATGGGGAAGGAGACCCCATTTGGGACGGCACCTTCCACGGCAAAGACGCCCTTCCCGGTGTCTACACCTACGTCGTAGAATACCGCGACAGCGAAGGTAAAACCGCCCGCAAAGCCGGGGATATCACCTTGGTGCGGTGAGGGGGGGGATTCGCCCAAAACCCCGTTTAAACTGCGGAAGGCGGGGGATATGACCAACGGATTTTAATGTGGGATATATCGTGTAGACGGGATAAATCCCGTCTACAAATGATGTTTTTTTTTAAACACCTGGATTTTGTTTCAAATAAATTTGAAACGCCATTGGGAGGGCGGGGGGATATGACCAACGGATTTTAATGTAGAGTATATCGTGTAGACGGGATAAATCCCGTCTACACATGATGTTTTTT
>JALSQY010000033.1 GCA_026985035.1 Methylothermaceae bacterium | reverse complement strand
TATCAGCACCACAAGGACAGTGGAAAACCAACCTGTTCCCGAGCTGCCAGAGGGCATGGAAATCCCCGAAGGATCGCCCCTTGAGGATTTGTTTAAACACTTTTTTGGTCAACAAGGCCCTTCAGGCTCTCGGGAAGCGCGGTCACTGGGTTCTGGATTTATCATTTCTCCCGATGGCTATATTGTGACCAACCATCATGTTGTCAAAGATGCCGATGAAATCATCGTCCGTATGCAAGACCGGCGCGAGCTGGTGGCCAAGTTAATCGGCACGGATAAATCCAGCGATCTCGCTTTATTGAAAGTGGACGCCGACAATCTTCCCGTCGTCACCACGGGTTCTTCCCGTGACTTGAAAGTGGGGGAATGGGTAGTTGCCATTGGCTCGCCTTTCGGTTTTGATCAGTCGGTGACCGCAGGCATTGTCAGCGCCAAAGGCAGAAGCTTGCCTGGAGATAATTACGTGCCCTTCATCCAGACCGATGTGGCTATCAATCCCGGCAATTCCGGGGGACCGCTGTTTAATATGGATGGAGAGGTGGTCGGCGTCAATTCCCAAATCTACAGCCGCACCGGGGGATTCATGGGCTTATCCTTTGCCATTCCCATTGATGTGGCCTTGGAAGTTGTGGCGCAATTAAAAACCAAGGGCCATGTCAGCCGCGGTTGGCTGGGTGTCCAGATCCAAGATGTCACTCGTGAATTGGCGGAATCTTTCGGCATGGACCGTCCCCGGGGGGCGTTGATTGCACAGGTACTGGAAGACAGTCCCGCGGCCAAGGCTGGTTTCGAAGTGGGCAGTGTGATTATCGAATACAATGGTCATCCCATAGAAACCGCTGGTGCCTTGCCGCCTCTGGTGGGGATGACAGCGCCTGGCACTACAGTCCCGGTCAAAGTGCTCCAGGACGGAAAAGTCAAAACTTTGACCGTCCGAATCGGAAAACTACCGAAAGAGCAGGAAGAGGAGGCGCTACCTGTTCATCCACTGGAACCGGGCTCTGTCAAGGTACCGCGGCTGGGCTTGATTGTGGCGGATTTGAAGCCCCAAGAACGCAAGAACCTTGGGGTGAAATCCGGGGTGAAGGTTCGCCGGGTATTGGCGGGCGCCGCGCGGGAGGCAGGCATTCGCCCGGGTGATATCATCATCCGGATTGGCAATCAACCCATAACCAGTGCCAAGGTTTTGCAAAAACTTGCCGCCGGTTTAACTAACGGCAGGCCAGTGGCAATTCTGGTCAAGCGGGGAGATGGCTCATTGTTTTTGGCCATCAAGCCCGGTAAAAACCCGACGGATTCAGGAAAAGATTAAAACGTGACCGATCTCAAACGTATACGGAACTTCTCCATCATTGCCCATATTGACCACGGTAAATCTACCCTGGCTGACCGTTTCATTCAAATCTGCGGTGGTTTGGCCGAGAGGGAAATGGCGGCGCAGGTGCTCGATTCCATGGATTTGGAGCGGGAGCGTGGCATCACAATCAAGGCACAAAGTGTCACGCTGAACTATACGGCTGAGGACGGCGAAACCTATCAGCTCAACTTCATCGATACCCCGGGGCACGTGGATTTTTCCTATGAAGTTTCCCGGTCCCTGGCAGCTTGTGAAGGGGCATTGCTGGTGGTGGACGCCGCGCAAGGGGTGGAAGCGCAAACCGTGGCCAATTGCTATACCGCCATTGAACAAGGCCTGGAAGTGCTGCCTGTTTTGAATAAAGTGGATTTGCCCTCGGCGGAACCGGAACGGGTCAAACACGAGATTGAGGAGATCATAGGCATTCCCGCCGATGAGGCCCTGCAAATCAGTGCCAAGACAGGTCAGGGTGTGAAAGACGTGCTGGAACAAATCGTTACCAAGGTACCCCCGCCGGAAGGCGATGTGAATGCGCCTTTACAGGCATTGATTATCGATTCTTGGTTCGACAATTACCTGGGTGTGGTCTCCTTGGTGCGGGTCATGAACGGTACTTTGACGAAAAGACAAAAAATCACCGTCATGTCCACCGGGAAAAGCTATCAAGCCGACCAGATTGGAGTATTCAACCCCAAACGCCATCAAAAAGAGGCGCTTCACGCGGGTGAGGTGGGATTCGTCGTAGCGGGGATCAAGGATATTTTCGGCGCGCCCGTGGGCGATACCATCACCGGTACCGACCGCCCCTGCGCTGAACCTTTGCCGGGTTTTCAGCAAGTGCGGCCCCGGGTTTTCGCCGGTCTTTATCCGGTCAGCTCGGAAAATTATGAAGACTTGCGCGAAGCACTGAACAAACTCCGTTTGAATGACGCTGCTCTCCAGTTCGAACCGGAAACGTCTCAAGCGCTTGGTTTCGGCTTTCGTTGCGGGTTTCTGGGGATGTTGCACATGGAAATCGTACAGGAACGGCTGGAACGGGAATACGATCTTGACCTGATTACCACAGCCCCCACCGTTGTGTACGAAGTTCTGACCACCAAAGGACAAGTGCTGTCCGTTGACAATCCGGCGGATTTGCCGCCAGCCAATGAGATACAAGAAATCCGTGAGCCCATTATTGAAGCTAATATTTTGGTGCCTCACGATTATCTGGGAGGTGTGATTGGCCTTTGTATCGAGAAGCGGGGTGTCCAGAAGAATATGCAATACCTGGGTAGCCAAGTGGCTTTGGCCTTTGAATTACCCTTGAGTGAAGTGGTGCTGGATTTTTTTGACCGGCTGAAATCGGTGAGCCGTGGTTTCGCCTCTTTCGATTATGAATTCAAGCGTTTTCAAGCCGCGCCGATGGTCAAATTGGATATATTGATCAATGGCGAACGGGTGGATGCCTTATCTCTGATCGTTCATCGGGATTTGGCCGAATTGCGTGGGCGGGAACTGGTAGAAAGGATGAAGGAATTAATTCCCCGGCAAATGTTTGAGGTGGCCATACAAGCGGCCATTGGCTCCAAGATTATTGCCCGCTCCACAGTAAAGGCATTGCGGAAAAATGTCACCGCCAAATGTTACGGCGGGGATATTACCCGGAAAAAGAAATTGTTGGAAAAACAAAAAGCGGGTAAAAAGCGCATGAAGCAGGTGGGTAAGGTGGAAATTCCCCAAGAGGCATTTCTCGCTGTCCTGAAAGTAAAACAAGAATCCTGATAAGGACCAACGACATGGATTTCGATTTTGAATTTTTTTTGTTGCTCGGCACCCTGGTGTCGGGCTTGATCTGGGGAGGTTATCTTTTCTGGACGCGGGGGAAAGAAAAAAAGCAGGAAGAGAAAGAGCCGGTCATCGTCGAATATGCCCGCTCGTTTTTTCCCATCTTGTTTATTGTCTTGGTCCTTCGGTCTTTTTTGGTGGAGCCTTTTCGGATTCCTTCCGGGTCCATGATGCCCACCCTGCTGGTGGGTGATTTCATATTGGTCAATAAGTTTATCTATGGGATCCGTTTGCCGGTTGCCCATACCAAAGTGGTAGAGGTTGACGAGCCGGCGCGGGGCGATATTGTGGTCTTCCGGTTTCCCAACGACCCTTCCGTCGATTACATCAAACGGGTGGTGGGCCTGCCTGGCGATAAAATTGCCTACTATAATAAAAAGCTATACATCAATGGTGAACCGGTGACGTTGACACCCATGGGCCATTTTACCGGCGTGGGGCAAAATCAGCGTTATAACGGCGCCATGGTGTTTAAGGAGAAGCTGGGTGACGTTGAGCACGAGATCTTGATCATGGAGGGCCAGCCGAGTGTCGAAGGCGAATTTGTGGTTCCCATGGGCCATTATTTCGTGATGGGGGACAACCGAGACAACAGTAATGACAGCCGTTACTGGGGGCCGGTTCCAGAAGAAAATCTGGTGGGCAAGGCCTTTTTGATCTGGATGCATTGGGATCCCAGCAGTCCTGGTGTGGCATTAGAGCGCATCGGGACATTATTGCACTGAACTTTTTGTCTGGGACTTTTTGAAAAAAGCACTGAGCCTGAATGCGTGTAAGGCTTTTTGCTTGTGCCAGGCCAAAGCAAGCCAAAGCGAGAAATGTCATGATTCAATCCCACTCCCGCCAGCGGGGCATTACCATGATGGGTTTCGCCCTGATTCTAGGGTTGATTGCTTTTTTTACCATTCTTATCTTGAAAATCGGGCCTATTTATCTCGAGCATTACAAAGTCGTCACTTCCCTCCAATCCCTGAAGGAGGATCCCGCCTTGCCGAGGAAGAGCCGGCGAGAAATATTCAGCCTTCTGCAAAAAAGATTTGATATCAACATGATTGAAAATGTGACTGCCGAGGATATCAGCGTCAGCAAAGAAGACGGCATTGTCACCGTATCAGTGGCTTATGAAGTAGAAAAGCCGATTTTCGGGAATTTGAGTGTGTTAGTCTATTTTGACGACAACATTGAGGTGGGAGGTTCTTGAAAGCCGATCTGGGAATACTTTGTAAACGCCTTGGTCTTAATTTCCGCAATCTTGAATTGCTTCGCGAGGCCCTCACCCATCGTAGCGCTGGCGCGCGCAATAATGAACGTCTAGAATTTCTCGGTGACGCTGTCTTGGGTTTCATCATTGCCCGGGCATTGTTTCACCGTTTCCCCCGTGCCCGTGAAGGCGAACTGAGCCGGATGCGGGCCAATCTCGTCAATCAAACTTCTTTGGCCGCCCTAGCCAGGCAATTGAAGCTGGGGGACTGGCTCATCCTCGGGCCAGGGGAGTTGAAAAGTGGCGGATACCGGCGGGATTCCATTTTGTCCGATGCCTTGGAGGCGATTATCGGTGCGGTGTTGGAAGATCAGGGGATTGAAGCCTGTCAAAACTGGGTATTGGCACTATTCGAACCCCGTCTGGCTGAGCTGGAAGAAGGGAAGGGAAAAAAAGACCCGAAAACCCGCCTGCAGGAATTTCTACAGTCACGGGGGGAATCATTACCCCGGTACCAATTGATTTCCCAGCAAGGTTCAGACCACGATCAGGTATTTGAAGTGGCATGCCATGTGACGGTATTATCTAAGCCGTGTCTGGGTAAGGGTTCCTCCCGTAAACGGGCGGAACAACAAGCGGCAGAAAAAGTATTGGAAATGTTATCCCGGCAATTGGGCAAACAATTATGAAAACCGGTTATGTGGCCATCATTGGCCGGCCTAATGTGGGCAAATCTACCTTGCTCAACCAGTTGGTTGGGCAAAAGCTCAGTATTACCTCCCGCAAGCCACAAACCACCCGGCACCGGATTCTGGGGATTAAAACCACCGAAGATGCTCAAATTCTTTATTTGGATACCCCGGGTATTCATCAAAGTGCTTCCAAGGCGCTGAATCGTTATTTAAACAAAACCGCCAATGCTGCGCTGGTGGGCGTGGATGTGATTGTCTGGATGATTGATAACAAAGGGTTTGAGAAAGATGACAGCTTGATTTTTGAAAAGCTCAAATCCATTAACATTCCGGTAATTTTAGTGATTAATAAGGTAGATAAGGTTAAAGACAAAGCCTTGCTGTTGCCCCTGATGCAAGAGGCCAAATACCGTTTTTCTTTTGAGGTGCAGATTCCGGTTTCAGCCCTGAGAGGCACCAATGTCCGGGCGTTGGAAAAGGCGATTATCGGTTTGCTTCCCGAAGGGGAGCCCATGTATCCCGAATACCAAATTACCGATAAGCCCGAACGGTTTTTTGCCGCGGAAATCATCCGCGAGAAATTACTGTATTATTTGGGTGATGAAGTGCCTCACCGGTTGACGGTGGAAATCGAACAGTTCAAGACCGAAGGTGATCTGACTCGCATCTATGCCGTAATCTGGGTGGAACGGGAAGGGCAGAAGCGGATTGTCATTGGCGATCAGGGTTCTTTGCTAAAAAATGCCGGCCAGAAAGCCCGTCTGGAGCTGGAAGATTTTCTCGGCAGGCGCGTCTATCTCAATCTCTGGGTAAAGGTGAAAAAAGGTTGGTCCGATGATGAGCGCATGCTACAAAGGTTGGGTTATGCCGAATGACCCATGGCTGAAGAATGGCACGATGCGTTCATTCTGCGCCGCCGCCCTTGGCGGGATACGAGTTTGTGGTTGGAGGTTTTTTCCCGCGACCAGGGGAAGGCTGCCCTACTAGCGAAAGGAGCACGGAAAGGGAAACGCAAATCCGCAGCCTGGCTGCAATCTTTTCAACCGCTAAAGATCGGCTGGCGTGGTAAGGGTGACCTGAAAACCTTAACCGCCGTAGAACCGCTGTCCCCGTTACCTGTATTATCGGGAAATGCGCTCTATTGCGGCTTTTATCTTAATGAGCTGCTAGCTTATTTGACCTACCGGTACGATCCTCATCCCTATTTATTCTGCCGTTATCAAGAAACCTTGCAGGAAATTGCCAAGGGAGGTGAAATGGATTCCTGTTTGCGGTTTTTCGAGATGGATTTATTACAGGAAATCGGATACGGCTTGATATTAGAGCATGAGGTAAAATATGGCAATCCCATTGTGCCGGAAGCTAACTACCGTTACGAACCGGATGCAGGTCCCTGTCTGGACTCATGCGGGAAAATACATGGGACGACCTTGCTGGCATTGGCGGAGAGGCAGTTGGAAGACCCTCTAGTCCGTAAAGAAGCGAAATTATTACTAAGACAAGTTATCGATTACCGGCTGGAAGGCAAATCCTTGAAAAGCCGGGCCTTGTTCCTAAAATCAGTCGTACAGAGAAATCATGGAACCTAAGATCATTTTATTAGGCGTTAATATCGATCATGTGGCCACATTGCGTCAGGCTCGCGGTACTTCCTATCCAGAACCGGTTCAAGCCGCCTTGCTGGCGGAACAAGGAGGGGCAGATGGAATTACCGCCCACTTACGGGAAGATCGCCGTCATATTCAGGACCGCGATATTAAATACCTTCGCCAAATGATCCACAGCCGTTTGAATCTGGAAATGGCGGTCATTAGTGAAATGATCACCTTGGCCTGTGAGATCCGGCCGGACGCTTGTTGCCTGGTGCCGGAAAAACGGGAAGAATTGACCACCGAGGGCGGGCTTGATGTGGCAGGCCAATTGGATCGAGTGGCACAAGCCTGCCAAGCATTGGGGGAAGCCGGTGTCGAAGTTTCATTGTTTATTGACCCCGATGAAGTACAGATTGAAGCGGCGGCAAAAACCGGCGCACCGGTGATTGAACTCCATACCGGAAGTTACGCTGAGGCATCCACCCCTGAAGCCCGCCAACAGGAACTGGCAAAAATTCAGCAGGCAGCGAAGTTTGCCGATGGCTTGGGGTTGCAGGTGAATGCGGGCCATGGCCTGCATTATCACAATGTGGAAGCCATTGCCCGCATTCCGGAAATCGTCGAGTTGAATATTGGCCATTCGATTATCGCCCGGGCGCTCTTTACTGGATTGCAGGAAGCGGTCAGGGAAATGAAGCACTTGGTGAAAACGGCAAGATTGGAAGCATTGACCTCGTTGGTATGATTTGTCATAGTTTCCACCACCAAAAATTAAAAAACACGGCTTAGCTGGCCGAATGAGCTGCCACATGGAACCAAAACCTATGAAGTCCATTACTACTGTTGATTCCTTGAGCTGCACAGAGCCCGAAGTCCTGTTTTTGGCCAGAATGGCGCTGAATGAACAGTTGCGCTTTGCAAAAAGGGTATTTATGTTGATGGCAGTAGCGTTGTTTATGTTACTGGCCGGATTTATCTTTTATTCGAAGCAGCCAGAATCTGCAAAAGCGGCCTCTGCCGCCACGTCGGCATCTCCTGCGTCCATGGATCAAGTAGCCCGGTTGAGTCAAGAGTTGGTGGATCTGCGGCAACAGTTGGGAAAGGCCGTGACCGAAACCCTGGCAATGAAATTGGCTTCGCTGGAAGAGCGGATCCGCCAGGGCCGGGCGGGGTTGCAGGATCTCGAATTAATCCAGACCATCAGGGAGGATATACGTCTGTTGAACTTGCGAAACAGCGTCAAGCCGCCATTGCAACCCTCTGGCATCCAGCGGATTGGGGAGGCTTCTTCTGGCAATGCCGATTTAGCTGTCTTGCACAAACTCACGCTGCTGGAAAATCTGTTCTATATTACGATGCTGGCATTGGCATTTATGGCAGTGGCGATGGGAGGGTACTGGCTCCAGTGCGGTTTCCGCTTGAAACGCCTGGATGCGGATCTTGCCCGGTTACAGCATCAGCTCTATCACGAACACAACTAGCCTCTCTGAACCAGTCATCCCTGACTAGATCAGAGAGCCCCTAAAGTTTCATTCCACGCTCACGATTTTGTTCCTGCCCGTTTTTTTGGCCCGGTACAAGGCCTGATCGGCGCGTTCGATAAAATCGGCAATACTTTCTTCCGAGTGATAAGCGGCAACCCCCGCCGAGAATGTTGGTAAAGCGAGTTCGCCTGGAATCGTGGTGGGACGGCTGTCTGTCACGGTTTCGGTTTCCTTGATTTTATTCAAGGCCTTCACCGCCCCTTCTACCTGGGTGTTGGGCAGCAAAACGACAAATTCCTCGCCCCCAAAGCGGGCAACCAAATCGTGCCTGCGAAAGGCGGATGAAACTAATTTGGCATAGGATTGCAATACCTGGTCGCCGATACCATGGCCGTACCTGTCGTTGATTTCCTTGAAATGATCCAGGTCAATGATAGCCAGACTGATAGGCAAATGATAGCGTTGCACCCGGCCGATTTCTTCTTCCAAGCGGTTTAGAAATGCCCGCCGGTTAGGTAAACCGGTGAGTTCATCGGTCAGGCTCAAGGCCCTGGTATGTTCCAACTCGGCGGATAATTGTTCTTTTTGCAACCATTCCGAGGCCAGTTGAGCTTTGGCCTGTTCTAGTTGCAATGCCAGATATTTCTGGCCCCCAGCCAATATTTTGGCTTGCTCCAGAAGGGATTGATGGAGAGAGTCTGGGCCAGATTGTTGGATGGATACCTCAAGCACCTCCACGATCTCTTGGATTTGGCCGCCAAATTCATGATTTTTTTGTTGGACCAAATCCATTTTTTCCAAAATGGAAGACGGGTTTGTGTCGGTGGCGGATGGCTGTTGCGGTGTTGTTGGTGGGAGGGTGGGAAGATCGCCAATAATTTGACCAGGCTTGAGAGTGACCAGTAGCTGGGGCAGTGATGATAACGATTGAATGCCTTTGTACAAGGTTTCTAGTTCGGTCAGTGTGGGCGGGTGGTCAAGCAGTTTTTCAAAAAAGACTATGCGCTTTTTGAGGGGATCGTTCCGGTCAATATTTTGCGAAATTTGAGCAAGAAGGGCTCTAATAATTTTAAGGTAATGGTTATGATAAGCTTTTTGGAGCTTATCCAAAGTGTTTAAGTGTTTTTGAATATGGTCAATAAATATCTGCTCGAATTCCAGTTCCTCAAGTGTGTCAAGGTTTTTTCTGAGCTTTTCAATTTCAGTGGATATATCATCCAAAATTTTGCAAGCAGGCTGGCATTTAGCATTCATGTCTTATCTTAAGATAGTTCTCATTTGGTATGGTTATAAACGATAAACCATCTAGTGGTTTCAATCGAGTGTTGATGGTTGCTCCCATGTTGGATTGGACCGATCGCCATTTCCGCTTTTTCTTGAGATTAATCACCCATCATACCTTGTTGTACAGTGAAATGATCACCACCCAGGCTATATTGCATGGTGACCAGGAGCGGTTATTGGAGTTCAATCCCAAAGAAAAACCCCTGGCCTTGCAATTGGGGGGCAGTTGTCCCCGGTCACTGGCCAAGTGCGCCGCTATAGCTTGGCAGTGGGGGTATGATGAGGTCAATTTGAATGTCGGGTGCCCCAGTGACCGGGTCCAAAAAGGCAGGTTTGGCGCATGTCTCATGAAAGAGCCACAATTAGTGGCCGATTGTATTGCAGCCATGCGGGCAAAGACACAGTTACCCGTGACCGTCAAGTGCCGACTGGGGGTGGATGACAGAGATAGTTACGAACAGTTGGCTGAGTTTATCCAAACCGTTTCCTCGGCTGGATGTCAGGCTTTTATTGTTCATGCCCGTAAAGCCTGGTTATCAGGGTTATCACCCAAGGATAACCGGACCATCCCCCCCTTACGCCACGAATGGGTCTTTCGGTTAAAGAAAGACTTTCCTTCATTGACTTTGATACTCAATGGCGGCGTGACTGGTTTATCCGAGGCTCAATCCTTGTTGCCGGAAGTTGATGGCGTGATGATTGGCAGGGCCGCCTATCAAAACCCCTATCTTCTGAGCCGGGCGGATTCGCTTTTCTTTCATGATAACCATCCGTTGCCCAGCCGCGAGCAAGTGCTGGAAAGTTATATGCCTTATGTGGAAGCGCGATTGAATGAAGGTGTGCGCCTGCATAACATGCTGCGTCATCTATCCGGGCTCTATCATGGCCAACCAGGCGCGCGCCTTTGGCGGCGGCATTTAACGGAACAGGCCAGCCAGGCGGGCGCGGGCGCAGAGGTTTTAAAAACCTGGTTGAATAAAAAATCTGCCATGCGTGCACTGGCCGATGCTTAAAGGGTTAGACATTCCGTGCCTGGAATTTTGGCGTGACTGGCCAGATGGATTTTGTGTGCTGGATGATATCGGCGCAATTCAATACGTCAATCCGGCGGTGGAAAGGCTGTTAGGCTATTGTGCCGATGAGTTATGTGGCGTCAAACTGGGCCGCTTGCTGGTGGAGGAGAAATTTTGTTGGCCGAGCTTTTTGGAAAAAGGTGAGATCTGGCGCCAGGAAGAAGCGTATTTGCGCCGGAAAAGCGGGCAGGAACTACCAGTGGATCTTACTCTCAAGCCATTTGTTGAAGAAGGCCAAATCAAAGGAGCCTGGTTGCTTTTTCGTGACCGTACAGTGACCGATGAAAGAATACAGAGTTTGCGTATTTTATCGGCGGCAGTAGAGCAAAGTCCCAATGCGGTCATGATTGCCGATCTCGACGGCAGGATCGTTTACGTCAACCCGAAATTCTGCCAGATGACAGGGTATTCAGTGGATGAAGTCTTGGGGAAAAATCCCCGACTATTGCAATCGGGGAACACGCCGCCGCAAACATACAGGCGCTTATGGGAAACCCTCCAACGTGGCGGGGAATGGCGGGGTGAAATTCAGGACCGCAAAAAAAACGGTGAATTATATTGGGTGCTTGAAACTATTTCTCCCATCAAGAATGCGCAAGGAGAGATCACTCATTTTTTAGCGATTCAAAAGGATATCACCGAACAAAAACAAGCTCAGGAAGCCCTCGCGGAAAGCGAAGCCCGTTTTCGCCAGATTGCCGACATGACCGGTGAGTGGATTTGGGAGCAAGACCCGGAAGGGCGTTATATCTATAGCAGCGCCGCGGTAAAGCAAATATTAGGGTATGAGCCGGAAGAAATCATTGGCAAACATTATCTGACATTGTTTACCCCCGAAGACCGCCACCGTTGGGGACAACAAGCACTACATAAACCCCTTTATCACAAGCAGTTTTACCGCATCATCAATCGTTACCGGCACAAGGATGGCCACGAAGTATATACAGAATCCACCGGTATACCCTTGTTTGATCCGGCGGGGCGGTTGCTTAAATGGCGCGGCGTCGATCACGATGTCACCGAGCGAAAGCGTTATGAAGATCAGCTTCGGGTTCGGGAACGGGCCATTGAAGCGGCGAGCGTCGGCATTGATATCGATGAAGTACACGATTCGCGCTGGCAGGCAATCTATGTCAACCCGACCCTTTGCCGGATCACAGGGTACAGTAGAGAAGAATTGCTCAAGCAAAGTATTCCGGATCTTCTGTGCGGTCCGGAAACCGATTTGGATGCGGTAGAAAAGATGCGCGCTGAAGTCAGGCAGGGACATGAAGCCGAAGAGGTGATTTTATGTTACAACAAGAAGGGCCGGCCATTTTGGAATAATATGATTGTTTCGCCCGTCAAAGATGAGGCAGGCCGGCTCACCCATGTCATTGAAATCCAAAATGATGTTACTGAAAGGCGGAAGGCGGAAGCCGAAAAACACGCCTTGGAAATCGCCCGCCGTATCCAACAATCACTGCTGCCCGATCAGCCCTTGATTGCTGATGGGGTTGAGGTGGCCGGGCTTTGCATCCCCGCGGAACAAGTAGGGGGAGATTATTTTGATTATTTTCCAACTGCCGCCGGCATTGATGCAGTGGTGGCCGATGTGTCTGGACATAGCGTAGGCGCGGCTCTCATCATGGCGGAAGCGAGAAGTACGCTGAAGGTGGAAGTGCAAAGTCATTCTCACCGGGGCGGATCAGAGCCTTCTGATATTGCGTTGTTACTGCAAACCCTGAACGATGTATTATTTGCAGATCTGGATCGCGCCGAACTGTTTATTACCCTGTTTTACATCCGTTACGATCCGGTAAAAAAACAATTACACTATGCCAATGCGGGCCATAACCGCCCTTTATTGATTCGGCAAGGCGAAAGCGGATGCCGACAGTTGGATGCCGAAGGATTGATTTTAGGAGTCCGTCCCGGTGTGGAATTTGAACAGAAAACGCTCTCCATGTTGCCGGGAGATGTGTTGTTGCTCTATACCGACGGCATAGTCGAAGCTCAAAATCCGGCCGGTGATTTTTTTGGCATGGGCCGCTTGTGCCGGGCTTTTGCCCGTTTATCGCCCGCCGAACCATCTGAATTGGTGCAGGGTCTTATGGCCGAGTTGTATGATTTTCACCAAAGTGATGTATTCTACGACGACATCAGTCTAGTCGCCATGAGAGTGAACGAATAAGAATAAGCAAATGTGGCTTTTGCACTGAAATAGCGGATTTTTTAGGTTCAGAAAAGCTAAAATAGCGAAAATTCAAAAAACCCAGGAGATGAAATGGAAAAAGTAACACTACCCGTGACTGGCATGAAGTGTGATGCCTGCGAAAATTTGATTCACGATGCATTGATGGAAAAAGAAGGCGTGGTTGCCGTCAAGGCCGATCATGAAGTCAAAACGGTGGAGATTGAATACGATGAAACCAAGGCCAACTTGGATGAGTTAAAGCAGATCATTGCCGATCAAGGGTTTAAAGTCGTAGGTTTTGGCGAAGAATCTTTAATGGATAAGCTCAAGGAATTTTTCCAAACCCTGATACAATTTTTCAAAAGTTGAAGGATATTTTTTATTTGCATGGAGTAAGCGAACCCAAGTTACAATGATCCTTGAAAGGTAACTTGTGGTTGTCTTGCGGGCCGCTCATTGTCCTTCCTTTATGGAAGTTCTGAATCGTTCAGACTTTTACTTAGAGGAAGCGGATCTGTTTTCTACCAACAGAGATTTTCTGAACCCTGTGCGACAATATGCCGCACAGGGTTTAAAGTAGTAAGAATTATAATGGTTTAAAGTTGTTTGGACTTTTTGAGCCGCAAAAGGTCTAACCATAACGATAATAAATTTCAATGAATTGCCTATGGTTATGCGTCAAGTGACATTTCGCGCCAAAGGAATGCACTGCACCAGTTGCGAAAAAGTGATCGAACTGGCGTTGAGCAAACTGCCCGGCGTGGAGAAAGTGAGGTCCAATTATGCCTCCGAGGTGGTTAAAGTCAGCTTTGACCCCGCCAAAATCTCGCTTTCCCAGATTTTCGATGCAGTCGAAGCAAAAGGCTATCATTGCTCTTTGATTGATGCTTCTGCCCAGCGCAAGCAAGCCTTTAACCGTGTTTTAGGGGCAGTGCTTGGAGTCCTTGGCATCTTATTGATTCTCTATGGTGGTTCCCGCTTTATTCACCGTTTGGAATTGCCGGAGATTAATCTGCAGCTTAGCTACGGATTGCTGTTTCTTGTAGGCTTGCTGACGGGGTTCCACTGCGTGGGCATGTGCGGCGGCTTTGTTGTCAGTTATACCGCCAAAGGCGCCCAGTTAGGGCAAAAGACCTACTGGCTGCACTTCCAATATGGGTTGGGAAAAGTCTTGTCCTACACGCTGATTGGCGCGGGCTTCGGGCTTTTGGGAGCGATTATTAGTTTTACGCCGGTGATTCGTGGCGTGGCCGCAATTCTCGCGGGTGGGTTCCTGATTCTTTACGGCTTTAACATGCTCCATGTTTTTTCTTCGGTACGCATTGGATTTACCATGCCCAGGTTCCTGGCGCGCTTTGTGCGGGAAGAAACCAATAAAACCACCCATCCTTTTGTCATTGGTTTGCTGAATGGATTGATGATCGCCTGTGGTCCCCTCCAGGCCATGTATGTGATGGCGGCAGGAACAGGCAGTGCGGTGGAAGGAGCAAAGCTTTTATTCATTTTTGGATTGGGTACCTTGCCATTGATGTTTGGTTTCGGTTTTCTGACCAGTCTCATTTCTCACCGCATGACTCATAAAATTCTCAATGCCTCCGGGATTTTGGTTATCAGTTTAGGGTTGATCATGCTCAACCGGGGACTGGCCATGACCGGCACCGGCTATGATTTCCATACCTTGATACAGCGAAGGGCAATCGCTCAGCGGCAAGCCCAACCGGCGCAACCTTCCAAAAGGGAGAATTTACAGACTATTGAGATGGTGGTGAAGGCCAGCGGTTACGAACCAAATCGATTCGTTCTCAAGAAAGGCGTGCCGGTGAAATGGAAAATCGAAGGTAAAGAGCTGACTGGCTGTAACCGGGTGATTTTGGTGCCTGATCTGGGCTTGGAAATTGAGCTCAAGCCTGGTGAACAAGTTATAGAATTTACTCCGGAAAAGCCGGGGACGATTGCCTGGAGTTGTTGGATGGGGATGCTTCATGGCACTTTTGTGGTGACAGACAATGGCAGTGCGCAAACCGCTGACAATGCTATCCAGCCGTGGATACGCCGGGGGCAGGCACGAAGTTCCGCCAAAACTTTGAAACGCTGTCAGCATTGCCGGTGATTTCATACCATTTGCGTTTGATTTGCAGGGCTGTTTGCGTGAGAATTGATCAAAATTAAAATACTAAGACAGCATTTTTAGCTGTCCATTAAGGAGGTACTGATTGAATCAGCACTTTCTGTGGTGGAGGCGCTACCAAAATCGGTGATGATAAATCACTGATTTTGTGCAAAACGAAAATCACATTGGTCGTTTTGCGGAGGCAGGGCATTCGTGGTGAATTATTCAGCGCTTCCTTAAGGAGCCTCTGATTAAGTCAGAGGTTCCTTAATTAGCAAAGATAAAATTATTTAAATCTAAGTTAAGAGGGCGAGAGTATGGTGGCAGCAGTCGATCATGAAACCCACCGGGAGGAAGAACACGCCATTCGCCTGTCGATCATCGGCATGCGTTGCGCCGGTTGCGTCAAGACCGTGGAAAATGCGCTTAAGGGTGTGTCCGGAGTAAAAGCGGTCAATGTCAATTTTGCCGATCATTCGGCTGTGGTGGAGGGAGACGCCGACCCTCAAGTTTTGCGCGCTGCTCTGCAAGAGGCGGGCTATGATGCTGCCGTAATGGAGAGTTTCGAGGATCTGGAAGCTCAGGAAAAGATGGAGGAGGAGCGCTACCGCTCACTCTTGCGTAAATCCGCGGTGGCGGCTGCCTGGGGTGTGCCGCTGATGATTGGAGGCTGGCTTGACTGGTGGCCGGCCATTGGCACTCCGGCGGGATCCAATTTCTGGGCCATTGTGTCTCTCATTACTTTTGGGGTGATGTACTATTCGGGCGGGCATTTTTTCAGCGGTGCGTTGAAAAGCCTGCGCGGCGGCGCCGCCAACATGGATACCTTGATTGCCATGGGTACGGGTTCAGCCTGGCTGTATTCCACCATCGTCGTGGATTTTGCCGATGTATTACCGCCAGAAGCCACCCATCCCTATTTTGAAGCAGCGGTCATCATCATCGCCTTCGTAGCCTTGGGTGGCGCGCTTGAAACACGTGCCCGGGGCAAGGCTTCATCAGCGATTCGCAAGTTGATCGGCCTGCAACCCCGTACCGCGCGGGTGATTCGTAATGGCAAGGAATTGGACGTTCCCATTGAGCAAGTGGGCGTTGAAGAAATTCTGCGGGTGCGGCCGGGGGAGAAGATTCCGGTGGACGGAGTCATCATTGAAGGCCATTCCAGCGTCGATGAATCGATGATTACCGGGGAATCAATCCCGGTGGAAAAAACGGTCGGGGACGAAGTCATCGGCGGCACCTTGAATCAGCGTGGCACTTTCTTGATGAAAGCCACCCGTATCGGCAAAGATACCGTATTGGCGCATATTATCGATTCGGTGCGTCAGGCGCAAAGCAGCAAGCCCGAGATTGGCCGCATGGTGGACCAAATTGCCGCTGTTTTTGTGCCTGTGGTCGTAGGCATTGCGGCATTCACTTTTTTTGTTTGGTGGGCGTTTGGTCCGCAGCCTTCCCTGGGTTATGCCTTTGTCACCTCAATGACGGTTCTTGTCATCGCCTGTCCCTGCGCTTTGGGGCTGGCTACCCCCATTTCCATTATGGTGGCGGTGGGCCGGGCCGCGCAAAGCGGTATTTTGATCCGCAATGGTGATGCGTTCCAGACTGCCGGACAAGTAACCACCATCGTTTTGGATAAAACCGGCACGGTAACCGAAGGCAAGCCCAGAGTGACCGCCGTCGATCCATCTTCAGGCTGGACGGAAGATCTGGTCTTGCAACTGGCCGCCAGTGTGGAAGCCGGTTCCGAGCATCCCTTGGCTGGCGCCATCGTCGCGGAAGCAACTGATCGGGGTTACGAGCTGCGTCCTGTTACTGGATTTGAATCTGTCACCGGCAAGGGAGTGCGGGCCAAACTCGATGGCCAGCGGATTTTGTTCGGGAATTTGGCGTTGATGGAATCTGAAGGCATCGATTGCAGCGAGATCATCAAACTCCTGGACCACTACGCTGGTCAAGGTCAAACTCCGATGATTTTGGTGGTGGAAAAGAAAGTAGCGGGTATCATCGCGGTGGCGGACACTATCAAGCCTGACTCCAAGGAAGCGATTCGTCAGCTGCGGGAAATGGGCGTCAAGGTCTGGATGGTGACCGGAGACAACGAAAAGACCGCCCGCGCCATCGCCAAGGAAGCCGGTGTGAATGAGGTTCGTGCTCAAGTAATGCCCGAAGACAAAGCCAAAGTGGTCAAGGAATTACAGGCCAAGGGCGAGATTGTGGCGATGGTGGGCGATGGCATCAACGACGCCCCGGCTCTGGCGCAAGCCAATGTTGGTTTTGCCATTGGCACGGGAACGGACATTGCCATTGAAAGTGGTGATATTGTCATTATGCAAGGCTCCTTGTTGAAAGTACCAGAAACCATGAAACTATCGCAGGCAACCGTGCGCAATATCAAGCAAAATCTATTGGGCGCGTTTATCTACAATATTTCCGCGATCCCCGTGGCTGCCGGCCTGCTGTATCCTTTCTTTGGCCTGTTGCTGAACCCGATGATTGCCGGGGCGGCCATGGCCATGTCGTCAGTCACTGTGGTGACCAATGCCAACCGCTTGCGGTATATCAAATTGTAGTGAAAGGTTATCACCAACAAAAAAGCCCGCGGCAAGCGGGCTTTTTTGTTGGCTGAGATGTTGAATTATTTCTTTAACCGCTTGATTTCACCGGGGGCGGGATAATCAGCGCCGATGCTGATAATAAAACCGGCGGCATCTTCAATGCTCATGCTGGATTTGACTACTTTCGATTCGTGGACAAGCACCGTGAATCCCGAGGTGGGGTTGGGAGAGGTGGGCACAAAGAGAACATACATATCCTCAACCTTGTTCGTGACATAAGCGGGTACCCAAACATCCTCCTTGGGATACTCCACATAAACCACTTCTCTTTTGACCAGTTCTTCCTCGCCTGCGAACATCAACACTATTTTCTTGGTCACCCGGTAAATCGTGTTTAAAAAGGGGATTTTCTCGATGATGTAATCGAAGGCGGAAATAATGATGGATTTTCGGTATTTGGTAATGGAATAGCCGATGTAGGTCAGCAGGGCGATAGTGATTAGCAAAATAGTGGTGGTAAACGAATAGCTTGCCGAATGGCCATAGAGGCTGACAATAATGTCTGTCAGCAGATTTTTGGTGAAGATGACAATTTGAATGGTCAGCGCGAGCGGGATAACCGCCAAAACCCCGAGCAGAAAATATTTGAAAAGTTGTTTGATGTATTGCATTGGTCTCACGTAATTATTATGGCTTGTCAGATTATTCTATAGAGTTGGACTGGAGCATGCCACGGTTTGGCTGGACAGCCCGTTATGAATGGTATAGATTCTAACCTTATGGTAAAAAGTTTGCGAAAGATGAATCAAATCACACTAGCCGTGGCCCTGCTTTTTTTGAGTACGGTTTCCATGTCTGCCGAAGTCCAGGACCGGATAGATGCTTACGATGCCGCTTTCACTATCCTGGATGTTCTGGTGTATCGCCCGGTTGGCATCGCAGCAACAATTGCGGGCACGGGGTTGTTTGCGGCAATGACGCCACTTACCGCCATTGCCCAGATCGCGCCTCCCCACGATGCCTTTGCAAAAACGGCAAATATTTTGATTGGCGCTCCTGCCAGATATACTTTCCGCCGGCCAGTGGGCGATAGTTCTTTAGCGAGATATTGATCCCCTCATAGAGTCTATTTGCTGCATTTTTTTGATTCTTACGCAGCTGTTCCCTTTAGACACGTTGCTCGGGTATGGACATCCCCAACCATTTTTCCCTAGACAAAAAAATCCCGCCGTGTCAAGGCGGGATAGAATGGGAGCTATACCCAATAAGGAGATATATCATGAACACTTGGTTCCTTAGACGTATAACGGGAATAAAGTTCCTGCAATTATTTCTAAAATGTTTATAAACCGTCTGGGATTCGACGGCCGGATCGGCTGTATTACTTTGTCCGTGTTAAACTGACTTTTTTGGTTGGTTATTTGCGATGTTAAATCTGCTACTGACCATCCTGCTAATGACTATCCCGACGATAGTGGTAGCGGAGGAGATGAAAATGTCCGAGCCAATATCTGTTTCTCCACCGGAAGTGACATATTCCAAACAGCTACAACAGCAGTTGATTTCCGCCTTCAAGGCCAAGGGGGTGGCTTACGTGCCGCGCACCCGTCATCTGCATCCTGACGGCTCTCCAAAATACATCAACCGTTTGATTCTTGAGGATTCCCCCTATTTGCTCCAGCATGCCCACAATCCGGTGGATTGGCACCCTTGGGGGAAAGAAGCTTTCGACCAAGCCAGGCGGGAAGACAAACCAGTATTTCTTTCCATCGGTTATTCCACGTGCCATTGGTGTCACGTGATGGAGGAAGAGAGTTTTGACAACCCAGAGATTGCCCAAGTTCTGAATCAATACTTTATTCCCATCAAGGTAGACCGGGAGCGCCGGCCTGATGTGGATGCCACCTATATGAATGCCGTCATGCTGGTCACCGGGCACGGGGGTTGGCCTTTGTCAGCCTTTTTGACCCCAGACGGCAAACTGTTTTATGGCGCCACCTATTTCCCGCCCCACCAATTCAAACAGTTGTTATTGCGTATAGCTTCCGGCTGGCAAGAACAACGGGCCGGGATTGAAGCCCAGGCCCAAGAGATCACCCAAGCAGTGGAGAAAATGAATGCCACGGATCAAGAGGCAGGTAAGGTCGATGCCGATTTGGCCAATCAAGCCATCCAGGAAATTTTGGGCCGTTTTGATCCGCTTCATGGCGGTTTTGGCGACGCCCCCAAATTCCCCAATGAGCCCTGGCTGTCGCTGTTGGCGGATGAAGCATGGCGCAGCCGCGATCCCCAGGTGATGAAAGTCTTCACCCAGACCTTGGATGCCATGGCCAGAGGCGGGATTTACGACCAGATTGGCGGCGGTTTTCACCGCTACGCGACCGATGCCGCCTGGCTGGTGCCCCATTTCGAGAAAATGCTCTATAACCAGGCCCAATTGGGTGGGCTTTACATCCAGGCCTTTCTGTTGACCGGCAATCCCTTTTTTGAACGGATTGCCCGGCAAACATTCGATTATGTCTTGACGGAAATGACGGCTCCCGAAGGCGGGTTTTATTCGGCAACCGATGCCGACAGCGAAGGCGAGGAAGGCAAGTTTTTTGTCTGGACCCCGGCCCAGATCAAAGCGGTTTTGAAGCCTGACGATGCGGCCTTGGCCATGGAAGTTTACGGGGTGACTGAACAGGGCAACTTTGAGGGCAAGAACATTCTCCATTTACCACAATCGTTGGAAGCTTTTGCCCGCAGCAAGGGGATGCCTGAAAAGGATCTATTGGCCCGGCTGGAAAACATCCGCCACAAGCTCTATCGAGCCCGCGCCAAACGGGTTCCGCCGCTTCGGGACGATAAAGTCGTCACTGCCTGGAATGGAATGATGATCGCCGCTTTGGCCGAGGCGGGGCGGTTATTATCGGAGCCCCGCTATAGGCAAGCGGCGGAAAAGGCGGCGCGATTTATATGGCAACATCATCACCGCGATGGTCATCTCATGCGGGCCTCTCTGAATGGCCGGCCCAGCGGGGAAGGCATACAAGAGGATTATGCCTGGCTGGCCTTGGGGTTTCTGGCGCTCTATGACGGAGATGCCGGCGAGGTTTGGTTACAGAGGGCGCAAACCCTCACCCAGACCATGCTGACGGACTATTGGGATGAAAACAAGGGAGCCTTTTATATGAATCGCACGAGCGCCGAGCCATTGATGGTCCGCCCCATGGATACCTATGACAATGCGGTGCCTTCCGGCAATGCTGTCGCTGCCCGCTTGCTGGTCCGGTTGTCGAAGCGTTCCCCCCGGCTTTTGTACGAAACCCGGTTTAACCGCCTGCGGGCGGCGTTGGCCAGGCAGATTCAGCGTAGTCCCGCAGGAATGGCAAATTTGTTGCTGGCGGTACGTGAATATGAATCAGGAGAAACAGGGCCTTTACAATATCTCGCCCAGGGGAATGCCAAAGTTGTGGTAAAACGGCAAAATAAGGCCTTGACGGTAGAGATCGATCTGAAGCCCGGTTGGCATATCAACGCTGATACGGTAACAGATGGTGATCTGATCCCCACTACCTTGACAATTGCTTCCCCGGATCGGGGCTGGCGGTTAGAAGGTATTCGTTTCCCAGCGCCGCAAAAGAAGGCGTTTGGCTTTTCCAAAAAGCCTTTGGCAGTTTATGAAGGCAGGGTGACAATTTCCGCTTTGGCCTCCCAAGGCAAGGGCCCCCTGCTTCTCAAATTAAGCTTGCAAGCCTGCGACAACCAGCATTGCCTGGTGCCTGAGAAAGCGCTATTACAGGTACCGGTAATCAATCTGCCCTAGCCATGATTCGTTGGGGCAAGCGGAGGAAGAACCTGATGAAACAACGATCCCTGGCCCTGTTACACGAAGACTACGATCCAAATGCCCCCACCCGGCTGTGCGTAGCCGTAAGCGACTTGCATCTGACCGATGGCAGCGTGGGTACGCAAAGCTTGCCGCCAGTGGTTTGGGAGCGTTTTTTCGACAATATCCGCGGTCTTTGCCAGCGGGAGAAGGTGCGGGATTTTACCTTGGTGCTCGATGGCGATGTCATCGACCTGATTCGCAGCAGCCGTTGGGCGGAGGCCAACGTCTATCCCTGGCAGCGGGAACACTCCGAGTTTGCGGAGATAGTTTTAAACATCACTGAAGATATTATTCATCTTCACAAACCCTTTTTTAAATTGCTGCAAAAGTTGCCCGGGCAGCTTAAAGCCACCGGCGTCGAGAAAGCCGGGGTGATTGTCTTGCTGGGCAATCACGATAAAGAAATTATGGCGGTACCCAAGGCCCTGGCTTATTTTTATGAATTCGGTCTGGGCGTCGCCCCTGGAGATCTGCCGGCCAATTACCGGCGCTGGATCGGAGAAATGTACTTCAACGACCCGGGTTTTTTTTCCGATCCCGAGACGGTTCCCTATTTGCCTTTCTATTACGGCGACCGGGGCTTCCGTTTTTTCACCACTCACGGTCAATGGCGTGATGCGGACAACTCCCATGCCATTGTCCCTGCCGGTGGCAAGCCCGGCTGGTCGGCGCACGATGGCTGGCAACCGGAGGTTTGGCAGAAAATCGGATTCAAGCCTTTCATTGACCCATGTTTTGGGGACACCGTCGCCGCCGGCGTATTATCCACTTTCATCTATCAAGCCAAACACAAACTGCGCCAGGCTGGATACCGGGAGCCGCGCCTGCACCGGATTCTGGACGAACTGGATTTATACCGACCCACTTATTTGGCGGTTACCCGGATTCTGCAGGAAACCGAGCGCTTGAAAACCTTGCGTGCCGTGGATATCTCCATTGCCAAAGTGCTGGAAGATTGTCTCTTTGACTGTGTCATGCGTTGGCTGCACTGGGATTTTACTTTTTCCAGTTCCCCAATGCGCCGCAAGCTTGGGTTGTATATGGTGAAACATTGGCTCAAGTGGATGAAGATTCTCAATCAGGGCTTTGAAATCAGCGCAATTGCCGGGGTGATGCGGGTGATGGCGGGCATTACCCGCTGGAACCACTATCTGCGTTCCAGTGAACCGTTACCGTCTTTATTGGCCATGCCCACCTTTCAGCCGGAATACCGGCATTATGGTTTCAGAATTCATGGGGAAGGCCATACCCATATTCCCCTGCAAGAGGAAGTCAAGTTAGAGGATAAAGCCAATTATACTTATGTGAATTTTGGAACCTGGCGCGACCGGATTGTCCAAAAGAAACCCGCAGGCTATCGCCGCCGCAGTGTCATGCGTGCGTTTTATATTTTTGATCGGGCCCCCGTGGATGGCGGCGAGCGGACACTGACTTATTTCGTCCGCGATGCTTTGGTGTGGGGGGATCAGTTGGACCAGATCGAACGAATCGACATGGCGGAAATCACGGAACCACAGGAGCTTTTGTGAGCAAAAAAGCGTTAGCCAACTTTTCCACATCCCGAATCGGTTTTGTCAGCCTGGGATGTCCCAAGGCGCTGGTGGACAGCGAGCGGATTATGACCCGGCTGCGGGCGGAGGGCTATCAATTGGTGCCCAGTTACGATCAAGCGGATTTGGTGGTGGTCAATACCTGCGGCTTTATCGAGGATGCGGTGACGGAATCCCTGGAAGCCATCGGCGAGGCACTGGATGAAAATGGCAAGGTAATAGTCACCGGTTGCCTGGGAGAGAGATCGGACACGATACGCGAGCGTTTCCCGAAGGTTCTGGACATTACCGGCGCTCACGATTACGAAGGGGTGATGAAGGCAGTGCATCGGCATCTGCCACCCAGCCACGATCCCTACACCAGTTTGGTGCCGCCCCAGGGAATCAAGCTGACCCCGCGCCATTATGCTTATCTGAAAATTTCCGAAGGCTGCAATCACCGCTGTCGTTTTTGCATCATTCCTTCCCTGCGTGGGGATCTTGTCAGCCGGCCCATAGGAGAAGTGTTGCGGGAAGCGGAGAAACTGGTGGTGGCCGGGGTGAGAGAGCTGTTGGTAATTGCCCAGGACACCAGCGCTTACGGGGTGGATCTCCGTTATCAAGAAAGCCGCTGGCGGAACCGGCCTTGGCGCACCCAGCTGACCGACTTGGCGAAAGGGTTGGGGGAATTGGGCGTGTGGGTGCGGATGCACTATGTGTATCCCTATCCCCATGTGGATGAAATCATACCGTTGATGGCGGAAGGGAAAATCCTTCCCTATCTGGACATTCCCCTGCAACACGCCAGCCCCAGGATCCTCAAGTTGATGAAGCGTCCTGCCAATTCGGTCAATACCCTGGAACGCATTCGTGCCTGGCGCCGGATATGCCCCGATCTTACGTTGCGCAGCACGTTTATAGTGGGCTTTCCCGGGGAGACAGAGAAGGAATTTGAAGCGTTGCTGGATTTTCTTCGGGAAGCACGGCTTGACCGGGTTGGCGCCTTCAAATATTCCCCGGTGGAAGGGGCCTCGGCCAATCATTTGCCAGATCCTGTGGCAGAAGAGGTCAAAGAGGAAAGGTTGGCCAGATTGATGGAGGTGCAGGCCGAAATCAGCGCGGCCAAGTTAAAACATAAAATTGGCCAAAAAGAGAAGGTCCTGATTGATGCGATCACTGGTGAAGGTGCCGTTGCCCGCACCCGGGGCGATGCGCCGGAAATCGATGGCATTGTCTATTTGGAGCAGGCAAACGGTTTGCAAGCGGGGCAATACGCCACAGTAGAATTTAT
>JALSQY010000032.1 GCA_026985035.1 Methylothermaceae bacterium | reverse complement strand
TATCCGGCTGGGCCCTGTAATTGCGGTGGTAGAACGCAGATTAGAGGGTTTTCATTACTTGATTGTGGATTTTCTCGCTTGTTTAGAGCAAGAACCCACGCCTGTGCCCATACCAGGCGATGACGCTTTGGAAGCAGCCTGGGTTCCTGAATCTGATTGGCATAACTATGCCCTGGCCGATGGGTTATTTCCAATCTTGACTGCCGCTGTGCAGCTGCGCAAGAAAGGCAAGGGAGGATTGATTGATGCGGATGGCCGGGGAACCGATTTCATCGCCGTTATTTAGGCGGTTTTTGGCGGCTTTGCCAACACGTCACCAAGGGTGGCTTCCAGGTTGTCGAAACGGAATTGAAAATGCATTTCCTGAAATCGTTTAGGGATAACCCGCTGGCTGCCGAGCAGTAACTCTGCCATTTCTCCCATTAAAAGCCTCAAAACCGGCGCCGGGACCGGCAGCAAAGCAGGCCGCCCCAGTAAGCATGCCAAAGTGGCGGTAAATTCGGCATTGGTTACCGGATTGGACGCTGTCAAGTTAAAAGGGCCGGCGAGCGTGGCATCGTTGAGCAGGCGGTCAACCATGCGAATATGATCATCGATATGAACCCATGACATCCATTGGCGGCCATCGCCGATTCTGCCTCCCAGTCCCAAGCGAAACGCCGGTAACATCCTGGCCAGGAAACCGCCGCCCTTGCCAATGACAAGCCCCGTGCGTATCCGGCAAACCCGAACGCCATATTTTTCGCTTTTCCGAGCGGCTTCCTCCCATGCAGCACACAGGCGCTGGCCAAACCCCTTTTCCACGGGCGGTGAATCTTCGTCCAATAGCCTGTCACCCTGGTCACCGTAGTAGCCGACGGCAGAACCGGAAACCAACACCTCTGGCTTGACGTTGGCTTTTTCGATCCATTCGGCCAGCTTTGCCGTCAAGGCAACTCGGCTATCCCACAAAACCTGTTTGCGCTTTTCTGTCCATCTGGGGCCGATGATCGGTTCACCCGCAAGATTGACAATGGCGTCAAAACGGTGCTCGGGAGTCAAATCCTCAAGCCGGTGAAGCACAGCCACATCCCCGCAAATGGCGCGCACTTGGGTATCTCGCTGGCGGCTTA
>JALSQY010000031.1 GCA_026985035.1 Methylothermaceae bacterium | reverse complement strand
TCCAAGCGCGCCAACCTCTATTACCTGGAACACTGCCGGGTGCAGTTGACCCGTTTTCGTGGACACCTGATGATTTGAGGGGAGGTGTCTGGAAATGGGCAAGACCCCCCTCTGTCAGGATAGAAGTCGCCTCCCCGATGTGGGACTCTTAGAACCTATCCCAATAGGGTAGTTTGAGGGTAAGCTACCTCAGCTTAACGAGTGCAAGCGAAGTTGGAGGTGAGCTAATGGGTCTGGTGACTAAGAACCTATCCGAATAACCTTTATCCTCTGAGACAGGGGAGTCGAACGATGAGGTAACGACGATGGCGCGGCAACGGACGAAAAGCTCCTTTCGTCTTTCCGACGAACTGTGGGAGAAGATGCAACCTCTGATTCCCGAACACAAGAACACCCATCGCTTTGGCGGCGGTCGCCCCAGGCGGCCGGACCGGGACTGCATGGAGGCCATTTTCTTTGTGTTGCGCACCGGATGCCAGTGGAAAGCCTTGGATGCCACCGGGATCTGCCCTGGGTCCACAGCCCATGACCGGTTCCAGGAATGGGTGAATGTCAGCACCGATGGTAAATGACCGCAAGACACCGGTTTGAGATGTCCTCCCGATCAAGATGGTGCATCCTTGGGTTGTGCGAAGAATCAAGGGGGCACCGATGCTCAATCGAGAGGACTGGCTCATGATACGAGAGATGCGAGAAAAAGGGTGTTATTTGCGTGAGATTGCCGAGCGCGTAGGCTGCTCGGAGCGGACGGTGCGCCGGGCGTTGCAGCGGGGTGGACCGCCGCCCCGTCGGCGGCCGGGCAAGCTGGATCCGTACAAGGCGCAAGTGGATCAGTTGCTTGCGGAAGATGTCTGGAACGCCACGGTGATTTTCGCCGAGATCAAGACCTTGGGGTATACCGGCGGGATCAGCATTCTGCGGGACTACATTCGGCCGAAGCGTGCCTTGCACAAGGCGAAGGGGACGGTGCGCTTCGAGACGGCGCCGGGACGGCAGCTGCAAAGCGATTGGGGCCAGATTGAGACGATGGTCGGCGGTGCGCCGATGCGCGTGCATTTTGCCGTCAACACCCTGGGCTACTCGCGGCGGTTCCATGTCTGGGGGGCAGCGTGCGAGGAT
>JALSQY010000030.1 GCA_026985035.1 Methylothermaceae bacterium | reverse complement strand
CTCAGAGATCCCCTCATTTCTTGCCATTTTACCGCGATGGGATCATGCTTATCCAAACTGAACTGGGGAGCATGAGATGGTCCAACGCGAATCGATTCAACAGACTGATATTATCAAATTTATCAGCCACTTGGTGAATGATGACGAGCATGCCAAGCGCATATTGTCCCTGTCGAATGCCACGTTGGGCGTACTGCACAGTGCCTCCCTTGCGATTCATGCCATCGGGCAAGGCCTGGCGCATGCCCGTGGCCTGACGCCCAAGCATGCTGTCAAACAGGTCGACCGCTTGCTGAGCAACCAGGGGATCGATGTTGACCGGTATTTTTCATACTGGGTGCCGTATGTGATTGGTGACCGTCGCCAGGTGCATATTGCCATGGACTGGACGGAATTCGATGCCGACAAGCAATCGACCCTGGTCTTGTCCCTCATCACCGGCCACGGACGCGCCATGCCGTTGTTGTGGCGAACGGTGGAGCCGTCGAAGATGAAGGGAGGCCGCCCGGCGGTTGAGGATGCCCTGCTTTGCCGACTGTATGACGAATTGCCGTCGGGCACGGATGTCACGATTGTGGCGGACCGCTGGTTTGGCGACTGCGCTCTGCTGGAATTGTTGAGTGAAGAGCTTGGATTTGGATATGTCATTCGAATCCGGGGCAATCACCATGTGACGGCGGCCAACGGTGAATGCCGCAAGGCACAGGACTGGGTGGGCGCGGGTGGCAGGGCGCGGACCTTGCGAAATGCGCGGGTAACGGCCCGCAATGAATATCCTGTTGCCACCGTGGTTTGCGTACAGGACAAGGGCATGAAGGAAGCTTGGTGCCTGGTGGCCAGTGATCCGAAAGTGACTGCGAAGAAACTCAAGGGCTACTACGCGCAACGCTGGGGCATCGAGGCGAGCTTTCGGGACATCAAGGACATGCGGTTCGGGATGGGCATGGCGGATGTGCGGATCCGCCAGCCGGAACGCCGTGACCGGCTGCTGTTGATCAGCGCCATTGCCATTGCCCTGTTGACGCTTCTGGGGGCCACAGGCGAAGCCTTGGGATATGACCGGCTCCTGAAGGCAAATACGGTCAAGCATCGTACCCATTCCCTGTTTCGTCAGGGACTC
>JALSQY010000029.1 GCA_026985035.1 Methylothermaceae bacterium | reverse complement strand
TCTGTCTGGTTGCCGACACCAGCATCTCGGGCGCGCGTGTGGCGCGCGAGCTTGATGCGCTTGTCCGCCTCCATGGCAAGCCCGAAAGCATCGTTTCCGACAACGGGACGGAGTTCACCAGTCGGGCGATCCTCAAATGGGCGGACAACAATGACGTCGACTGGCATTACATCGATCCTGGCAAGCCTCAGCAAAATGCCTTCATCGAGTCGTTCAATGGCAGCCTGCGTGACGAGCTTCTGAACGAGGAGCTGTTCGATACTCTCGATGACGCCCGCCAGAAACTGGCCCTGTGGCGCTATGATTACAACAACGTCAGGCCCCACTCATCACTGGGAAACCAGACGCCGGCCCAAGCGCGCCGGACGCTTGAGCTATCCGATGGCTCCGCGCCCGGCGCGCTTGCCCAAACCGAAACCGCAGATTATGAAAACCAAACCTGCAGACTCTCGTTATGAATGAGGGACCACTGGGGGGCAGGTCAGACCCTTTCGACCAACGAGGTCACATTTGTTTGACCAAGCCTTTGTTTGAACAACATCAAATCACCCTCCCAATGCCCGAACTGACGACGGTGCGCCACGTCGTCAGGACGAAACAGAATGCTGACATCCCTGTGGAATTTGGGTTCCCTGCGCCGTCTCGTGCGCCTTGGGCGTCGCGCAACACGGTGCGTTGGTAAATACCACCAAAGATCATCGCGCTTTCCTTCTTTGGAATAAATATAGCGGTAAATTGTTTCCTGACAGACCCGCGGGCTGCTTTGATCAAGGATCATGCGATTGCTGATTTGTTCCGGTGTCCATCCGTTCTTGAGCCGTTCAATCACATGCTTGCACAGGTCCGGGTGTTTGATCAATTTGCGATCGCGCGCGCGCCGATCTGCCGTCATCAGCTGGGCCGCAGCCCCGTAATAGCCATCGTGTTTGGGCAGGCTTTCATCACTGAAATGATTACGCTTCAACTCGCGAAATATGGTCGAGCGGCAGCGCTTCAACACGCGCGCCATCTCGTCGACGGGGACTTTTGCATGCCTCCAACGTTCTATTCTGCGTCGCTCTGTGATACTGAGTTGCGTGTAAACGGTTCCCATACCGATTCCTTTTGTTAGGTAAACTACTGTTTT
>JALSQY010000028.1 GCA_026985035.1 Methylothermaceae bacterium | reverse complement strand
GGTGCGAGCGGGGGAGGGGAAGGATGGGTTCGCCGGCTTGCAATCCCTCGATGAGTAACAAGAGACAAAGTAAAAGGGCGATTTTCCATTTCAGAAGAAGGGGCACGGATCATCTCCAAAGCAGGGTTTCAAGCTCTGTTGGCAGAGAGTGATTGCCTTTGAGCCATATACCTTAATTATGCGTGATTTGCCCCATTGGCTCATTGCTTAGTCTAGGGTTTTTTGTGTATCTCTATGTTTTTTGAAAGAAAATCATTCTGGCATTAGGATTGCAATAAAGTTAGTGTCCCCGTAGGGGAGCCAATGATCAAGTCAGAAATGACTTGTTTGCAGGTTTTTGAGGAAGAACTGAATCTATTGTTAAATCTTTATATAGGAGTCATTGATGAAATACCACGTTTCCATGATTTGGTTGCTGGCGGTTCTAGTGGCGGGATTGTCCTTGCCGGCTCAAGCCGGTGGGCGATACCAGGACCCGCCGGAATTTATTAATGAGGTGGTGGCCAAAGCCACAGACGCATTGGAGGCAATCAAGAAGGACGACTATGATACCGCCATGTCCGCTTTATCCGAGGCCAGGAATCTGGCCAAAGAGTCCAACAAGATGAAAACCACCGCGCCCATGCAATTGGCCAGCGGGGAGCTGCGGATGGCGAAAGCCGCTCTTCGGAAAAAGAATACGGATAAGGCTGTGGCCCATTTGGAGAAAGTCATTCCTTATCTGAATAAGGTGATCGAATCCTATCAATAGACTTTTTACATGAGTTGTTGCAAGATTGCGCCATTTAACCACCTCGCTCGTTCGTTTTAAATGATTGGCAAAGGGACTGAAGGCGGCCAGGGACTGGCCATTGCTTTTTTTTGTTTGTGGGTGCAAGGGGTATCGGCCAACCCTCCGGTTGAATTGGCGGAAATGGAAATCGTTGGCCGGGCGACCCCTTTGACAGGCATTTCCCGTTCCGCTTCTCAAGGTTTTGTGGGGCAGCCGGAGTTCGAATTCCGCCCCTGGCTGCGGGTAGGGGAATTGCTGGAAGTGGTGCCGGGAATGATTGCCACCCAGCACAGCGGTGCGGGCAAGGCCAATCAATATTTCTTAAGGGGATTCAATCTCGATCACGGCACGGATTTCGCCGCCTTTCTGGATGGTGTGCCCTTGAATTTGCCCACCCATGGTCACGGCCAGGGTTATCTGGATCTCAATCCGCTGATTCCGGAACTGATCGATTACATCGAATACGGCAAAGGTCCCTATTATTCGCAGATAGGAGATTTTTCCTCCGCCGGATACGCCCGCTTCCACACGGTTTCCCGCCTGGAGAAAGGCTTTGTCAGCCAGACTTTTGGCCAGGATAATTTTTACCGCACGGTTGCCGCCGATTCTTTTGAGGAGGGTCTTCACTCGTTTTTGGCGGGAGGAGAAGCCGGTTTCTACGATGGCCCGTGGCAAGAATCCATGGACATGAAGCGCTTCAAAGGCTTGTTGAAATGGACCTTTGAAGGCAGTGGGCAGGGGTTTGCCGTCATCGCCAATGGGTATTACAACGATTGGACCGCCACCGACCAGATTCCCCAGCGGGCGGTCAAGGCGGGCTTGCTTTCCCGTCTGGGAACGGTTGACCCCAGCGACGGCGGCCAGATTCACCGCTTTGCCTTGACGTTCAATGGTTGGCAGGACTCCCGGTGGGGCAATACCCAGTTGACCCTGTATGGCTATTATTCGGATTTGCGGTTGTATTCCAACTTTACCTTCTTTCTCGACGATCCAATCCACGGCGATCAGATTTTCCAAAAGGATCGCCGCCTGGTGGCGGGAGGAGCCCTCAACCATCACTGGCATTGGCAATGGGGCGATATCGACAGTGGTTTCAACCTGGGCGCCCAGGTGCGTCATGACTTTATTCCCAAAGTGGCGCTTTATCACACCCAGCGGCGGCGCATCCTCAACCCGGTGAGAATCGACCGGGTGGATGAAACCAGCGTGGGGCTGTATTTGGAAAATACCACCCAATGGCACGATAAGGTGCGGACCACTGCCGGTGTTAGGGGGGATCTCTATTTCTTCCGGGTCAGGGACCGTTTCGCCGGTATCAATTCCGGTGCTGCCTCCGATGCCATTGTCAGCCCCAAATTCGCCCTCGTGCTGGGACCCTGGTATGACACGGAATTGTATTTTAACTACGGCATGGGCTTTCACAGCAACGACGTGCGCGGCGTAAAAACCCGTATCGATCCTGTCACCGGCAAGCCAGTCAAACCCGTGGATCCCCTGGTGCGCTCCCGCGGATTGGAAGTTGGGCTGCGCACAACATGGTTGCCGGGGCTGACATCCACGCTGGCGTTGTGGCAGCTGCGGCTGGATTCCGAGCTGGTATTCGTGGGAGATGCGGGCACCACCGAACCCAGCGGCAAAAGTAAACGTTACGGGATCGAATGGAGTAACTATTACCATCCTTTCCAATGGCTGACTCTGGATTTCGATCTGGCCTTGACCAAGGCCAAGTTTGAAAACACCCGTCAAGACAATGTTCCCAATTCGGTGGGCCGTGTGATTACGGGCGGGGTGACGGTGGATTTGGCCAATGGGATTTTCGGTTCCGCGCGGGTGCGTCATTTCGGCGCCGTGCCTTTAAACGAAAAGGGCACTGTGGAGGCGGGCAGCACCACCTTGCTCAATTTGGGATTGGGCTGGCGCTGGCGTGACCGGTTGCGGGTGGAACTGAATATCCTCAATTTAACCGATAGCCGGGATAACGATATTGCTTATTTCTATGCCTCCCGCTTGCCGGGCGAGCCTGCCCAAGGCGTTGAAGATGTCCATTTCCACCCGGTCATGCCCCGCCAATTCCGAGGCACTCTCCGGATTTTTTTCTGAACCGGACGGAAAGATAGGGGTTTTGCCTGACTTTTGCGGCAAATCCCGCAGTTTTACGTCATTGCCCCCCTCCAGGCCCCATGAAATCCAAGGCAAGTCTGGCACCTTTTATGCATTGCATCCAGATATCAAAACGGTCTTGGAGGTTTCCCATGCAATGCAGGTTGTCAGTGATTTTTTTGCTGCTGTTTTCCCCGCTGGCTTGGAGTCACGCCATTTTGGTGGAGGCCAACCCGGGGGACAATCAACGTCTTTCGGCTCCGCCCAAACAGATAAGACTGCGCTTTGACGCTGCGGTGGGCAAACGTTATTTGGCGCTGGCGGTGATTGGCAAGGATCGCCGCCGGGTCGATGCCGGCGACGCGGCCCGCGATTTTCTTGACCCCAGCACTGTGACCGCAACCCTGGCTTCGCCGCTGACGCCGGGAGAATATCTGGTCCGTTACCGGGTGCAATCGGCCGACGGCCATATTGTAACCGGACGCTATCGTTTCTTTATCGGAGAAAATCAATGAAATCAGATTTATTGCTAATTCTGGCTTTTTCCGTATGTTCTCTTTCAGCTTTTGCCGCGCCACCGAAAACAATGGGCAACGGCGATTGCATGGCCACCAGCGATTTCTACATTGTCCATTTCAATGCTTTCCAGCCAGAGGCCGCAAAAGATAAGGCGGACAATGCCAGAGAGCAACGCCACAAAAAATTCCAGCCCTTTTGCCGGGAGTTGCCCCATACAGGGCGTACCTATTTCGGCATCGATTTCATCGATCGCGACGTTCGAACCATGCCGGTGGCAATGCAAGTCGTGGAGGAAAAGTCCGGCGGCGGAGAAATTCCCGAGATTGTCCGTACTGTATTAAAAACGCCCGCCAGGATCTATGCCAAGGGGGTGGCGGAATTGGCGGTGGATTTTGATCGCCCGGGCAAATATGCGTTACTGATCCAATTTGGTCAGGATGCGGCTTTTGCCGACGAGGTTCTCCGCATTCCCCTGGAGGTGGGCAGGGACAAGATTCATATTCCTGTATTGGCTTATGCCGCCGTGGGGGCGGGGGGGATATTTTTTGCCTTGTGCTGGTTTTTTCTGCTGATGGCATTTCGAGGTGGAAAAATACCGGTGGAAAGAAAGGCATGAGCAGCCGGGCCGTTACCGGTTTTCCATCCTCGAAAAGCCGGCGGTCCCGGCTCAATGGGCGGCGGCTATGGGCAAAAACCCATCTTTGGATTGCCCTGTCCGTCGGCTGGGTCATGGCGGTGATGGGAATCAGTGGCAGTATTTTGATTTACAAGGATGAACTGGAACGTCTTTTCCTGCCCCCCATCCAAAGGCAGTCTGATTCCGCGCCGCTGGCGGATGTCAACAAGGTCATGGCGGCCGCCTATTACTTGTTCTCGAAGGATTCCGGCAGTTGGTCCCTGACTTTTCCCCAAGGGGAAGGTGCCCCCTATCGGGTGACTTACCTCAATAATGATTTGACCGTGGATGTGATGGAGCCGGTGGAAATCTGGATCGACCCCTATCGTGCCAAGTTATTGCGTCTGACCCAGGCAAAAGACCGCTGGCTGGACGATTGGCTTTACCGTCTTCATTCCACGTTGCAATTAGGAGATGGGGGAAGACTCTGGGTCGCCGCCGCCGGCGGGTTATTTGCCGTCTCGGTGACCAGCGGCCTGTATCTGTGGTGGCCGGGGCGGTTGGCTGGATTCCGCTGGAAAATGACTTCCCTTCACCACTGGCTGGGGATGATAAGCGCGCCGGTGTTGTTGTTGAGCATCGTTACAGGGTTGTACTTGGCCCTTCCCCAGTATCTGGTTCCCTGGTTGCACGAGGCGGACAAAACCGCCGCCTGGGCGCCTGGCCAAAATTACTTTACCGGCACGCAATCACCGTTGCCGGTGGAAGATGTAATGGCCAGCGCCCTGGCGGCTTTTCCCGGCGCTCGACTGCGGCGCCTGTCTTTTCCGGAAGCGCCTGAAGATCCCTACATTGTGGCATTGTACTGGCCCGGTTATGCCGACACCCCGAAAGGTTGGGTAAAAGTGGCGGTGGATGCCTATCTTGGCAAGGTGATTTCCTATCACTTGCCGCCTGACCAGGGAATCAGGGCGTGGCTGGAACAATGGATTTATTTGTTGCACAATGGATCGGCCATGGGGCCTGGGGGGAGAGCGTTGCTATGTCTTGGCGGACTTGCTCCCGGCGTGTTGATGACGACGGGAACGTTGACTTGGTGGCGGCGCCACCGGCGCAGGAAAAAAAGGCGTTTTGAGTTATTACCTGGCTAAGGTGTTAATCAGCGCGGCCTTGATAGTCGCGGTTTCGGAAATTGCCAAGCGCAACCCATTGGCCGCGGCGGTGTTGGCGTCGGTTCCCCTGGTTTCCGTGATGGCCATGCTGTGGCTGTATCTGGAAACCCGCGATCCGGACCGCATCATTGCCTTTTCCCGGGATATCGTGGTTTTGATTTTACCTTCTTTGGTCCTGTTCGTGCTTCTGCCGGCACTGTTGGAAAGAAAGGCGGGTTTTTACCTGAGTTTGGGATTGGCCATCGCCGCGACCGTTGCCGCCTATGGTCTGACGATCTTTGTGCTTAGAAAAACAGTTTTATGAATATAACCTACTTGCAGACCGGGACAGTTAGGCAGACAATGACTTTTGGGCGATTTTTGCAAGGTTTAATACATAGGAGGAGGCAAGAATGAACGGTTTTTTTATTTCCATCGCTTCGAATTATCCTCATGGATGGAAAACTGTTGGTTTGCTGATACTTTGTGGATTGTTTTCCGCCAATGCCAACGCCGTTTTGTTCAAGAAAGGCGACGTGGTGATGGGAGAATGCGGAAATATCTACCAAAAAGGAAAGATTAAAGCCATCAAGCCGAATGGTTATGTGCTCAGTTTTGACCCCAAGGAAGCCCGGCCTTTAAAGTGTGTGCCTTATGTCTGGAAAGACAGTTTTTTGAATACCTATAAGCCCACCCAATCCTATGAAATCAAAGGCCATGGCGGATTTTTGTGGATCCGGGAAGCGCACCCGGACCTGCGGTTTCAAAAGGGTGAAGAAGTCGGTTTTGACTTCCGGCTAGAGCGGCGGGCCTTGCCTGATAAGGTCTATAAATTGATGGGAGTCATCCGCGATATCACTGCCGACGGTTTGATTGCCATCGATATCACCGGTGGTGATCCCAAGGGACGGGAGTTGTTCGAAAAGCAAATTGGCAGGAATTATATGAAACTGGAAGACCACGATATGTTTCACGGGGAAAAGGTTCGGCGGTTGGGCATGAATCAAAATTAACCGGGGCAATCGCACAAAGCCCTTGGCGGTCCGGGTGTCGGGCATGGGCCACAAGAGCCTCTGACTTAATCAGAGGCTCCCAAATAGACCGCAACATGACTGGCCATTTGTGATATAAAAACGCATGTTTTTGCTGTTGTCACTGCGGGTTAGTTCATGTCAGACAATCTTGAAATAGAATACAAAGCCTCTCCCATCAGAAAGATCATTTGGGCGATTCTTTTTGCCGGAATTCTCGGCGTGGCGGGCTATTCGCTTTGGAAGGCGTATCAACTGGATCAGGCCAGTCATTTGGATAAGGTTGCCACCCCATCTCAGGTGCCAGAAACACCAGTGGAGGAGACCCAGCCTCAGGTGGCACCGGCACCTGAAGCCGCCCCTGCACCGGCTAAAAAGGAAGCGGAATCAACGCCGCCCGAGGCTCAACCACTTACGCCACCTGCAAGCCTGGCAGAGAGTGATCCGTGGTTGCGTGATCAGTTACCCTCCGTCAATCCCCACCCGGAGTTTGTGCGCTGGATTAACAGCGAGTCTGACCTGATTCGCAAGACGGTATTACTGGTGTACCAAGTGGGGCACGGTAAAGTGCCGCGCAAGCAATTCATGTTTTGGGCGCCAAAAACGCCATTTCCGGTCAAGGAAAAAGCCAAGGGCCAATATGTGATGGATCCTGCGGGCTATCATCGTTATGACCGTGTGGCGGAAGCTGTTGATGCGATTGACGAGGAAGCTCTGGTGAGGCTGTACCGCTTGATCAAACCCTTGGTGGACGAAGCCTTTGCTGAATTCTCCAAGCCCGGTCAGGCCTTTGAAACCGTGCTGATCCAGGGAATCGAGCATCTACTGAAAACCCCCCCTATTCAAGGAGAGGTGATTTTGCTCAAACCTTCGGTGATGTATAAATTCGCCGATCCGTCCCTGGAAAATTTGAGCCTGGCGCAAAAACAACTGCTGCGCATGGGACCTGTCAACGCCGCCATGATCAAGCACAAGTTGGGTCTGATCCGGGGATTATTGCTTGGCCAGCCAGAGGCGGGCGCGTAACCCCAACTCGGTGGTGTAGCCGACGGCGGTGTAGCGTATGTTGCCGTCCTTATCCAGAATGAAGGCAGTGGGCACGCCCCGGATGCCGAAGCGTTGTCCGATCCTCCCATCCGGATCGGCAATGGTGGCAAGGTTTGCTTTCGCGGCAATATCTTTTGCTGATCCTGATTGGGTGGCAATGGAGATCACGGGGTAGTCCCTGGCGATATCGGCGATGGTATCTTTCATGGCGCCGCAGATCTTGCACCAAGTCGCCCAAAAGTAAACCACCGCCGGTTGCCCCTTGATTCGTTGTAAATCGAAGCTTTGACCATCCAAAGTTGTGCCTTGCAAGGGAGGCGCCGGTCCGGATACGAGATTGCGGTTCATAAACCACTGACCGGCAATCACCAGCCCTATCAAAAGCGCGTAAAAAGGCCATTTTCCGAGTTTTTTCACTGTGTTATCCACCCATCGCCTCTTCTAATGCTTGATCGACATTTTCCAGCCAGACGAAGCGCAATTTTTCCCTCGCTTCTTCCGGAATATCCTCCCATTCCTTTTTGTTGCGGGCCGGCAGCATCACGGTTTTGATTCCTGCCTGCAATGCTGCCAGGACCTTTTCCTTGATGCCTCCCACTGGAAGTACCAAGCCCCGCAGGCTGATTTCCCCGGTCATGGCCACATCCGGGCGCACCGGTTTGTCGGTGAAGAGCGAGACCAAGGCCACGAAGATGGCTACCCCGGCACTGGGGCCATCCTTGGGGGTGGCTCCAGCGGGCACGTGGACGTGGACATCGGAGTCGGAAAATATTTTGGGATCGATGCCCAATCGTTCGCTCCTGGCTTTGACCAAGGTCAGGGCGGCCTGGGCGCTTTCTTTCATCACATCGCCCAAATGGCCAGTGAGAATCAGTTTGCCGTTGCCCGGTGTTTTGGTGGCTTCGATAAACAGAATATCACCACCCACCGGGGTCCAGGCCAATCCCGTGGCCACGCCGGGAATGCTGGTGCGCATGGCCACTTCACTTTCAAAACGGGGGGGGCCGAGAATCTTGGCCACGTCTTGGGCATCAATCCGTACTTTTTCCTCGCCTTTTTCCGCGATTTGGATGGCGGCATGGCGGAAAACCGCGCCGATTTCCCGCTCCAGGTTCCTCACTCCCGCCTCCCGGGTATAATTGCGGATAATGGTGAGCAATGCATCATCAGTAATTTCGCATTGGTCCGGCGTCAAACCACAAGCCTCCAGTTGCCGCTTTACCAGATAGCGGCGGGCGATCTGGAGTTTGTCGGTTTCCGTGTAGCCCGGGATCTCGATGATTTCCATCCGGTCGAGCAGGGGCCTTGGAATGGTATCCAGTACGTTGGCGGTGCAAATAAACATCACCTTGCTCAAGTCAAAGGGCACGCCGAGATAGTTATCCCGGAAAGTGGCATTTTGTTCCGGGTCCAGAACTTCTAGCAGGGCGGCGGCAGGATCGCCATGGAAGGCGCCGGCCCCCAATTTATCGATTTCATCCAGCATCATCACGCAATTTCGGCTGCCCGCCTTGCGGATGGCCTGGATGATATTACCCGGCATGGCGCCGATATAAGTGCGGCGGTGGCCGCGGATTTCCGCTTCGTCGTGAACGCCGCCCAGGGCCACGCGGACGAATTTCCTGCCGGTGGCCTTGGCGATGCTTTGCCCGAGGGAAGTTTTACCCACTCCCGGCGGTCCGACAAAACATAGAATGGGACTTTTGCCTTGGGGATTGAGCTTGCGCACCGCCAGGTATTCGAGAATCCGCCGCTTGACCTTGTCCAAATCGTGATGATCTTCATCGAGGATGCGGCGGGCCTCGCTGATATCCAGCTTTTCTTCGGTTTCCCTGGACCAGGGCAGTTCCGTCAGCCATTCCAGGTAGGTGCGGAGCATGCCATATTCAGCTTGAGCTTCGGGCATCCGTTCCAGCCGTTTTAGTTCCTTGAGGGCGTGCTCCTTGACTTCTTCCGGCATCCCTGCTTTGTCGATGGCTTCGCGGAGTTCGTTGATCTCTTCCGCCTGTTCTTCCCCTTCCCCCAATTCTTGCTGAATGGTTTTGAGTTGTTCGCGCAGCAAGTATTCCCGCTGACGCTCGTCCATGGATTTTTTGGTGCGCTCGCTGATTTCCTGGGACAGGCGCAAGACTTCAAGCCGGCGGCTGACATGATCCAGGAGCTTATCCAAGCGCTCTGCCACATCGAAAGTTTCCAGCAGGGCTTGCTTTTTGTCCGGCTCGATATCGATGAACGCCGCCACCATATCCGCCAGCATGCCGGGCGAGTTAATCTGCTGGACAGCATTGACCAGTTCGGAAGGAGCCTGGGGCATCAACTCCAACAGTTCTCCCACTTGCTCTTTCAATTGCAGCATGCGGGCTTCGATTTCGGCGCTGACGGCCTCTTCTTCGCTGATGGGCTCAATTTCCGCCACCAGAAAAGGATAGCCTTCCAGATATTCTTTGACGCGGAAGCGCTGCTCTCCCTGGCAAACGATATGATGGGTACCGTCGGGGGCTGTCACATAACGCAGAATATTGGCGGTAGTGCCCACGGTGTAGAGGTCGCTGGGCATGGGTTTGTCGATGCCGCCATCTTTTTGCAGCAGCAAACCCACTGGCTGTTCCGCCTTGAGCGCTTGCTGGGCAGCGGCAATGGAACGGTTGCGGCCGATGCTCAAGGGGATGATGACCCCCGGAAACAGGACGACATTGCGCACTGGAATGATGGGAACTACATTTTCCGGCAGCTGGACAATGCTTTCTTTTTCGGATTGCTGTTCAGTCATGTCAGTGGTGTTTTTTTGTGCTTCAGTCATAGCTTTTTCCCTGTCTGATTTTAGGTGCGTTTGCGAAAGCTCAAGCGCAGGCAACCCCGCCGGTACTCGGAGTCAAGTAATTCATAACGTCCTGGAGGCAGATGAATCCGGCGTTCAAAGCGGCCATAAGGAATTTCCAATTGATGGATTTGGGTGGTGGATGGCAATACCGGTGGCGGACGCTCACCGGCAATTCTTACCATGCCTCCCTCGATAACCACCTCTACGTGTTCGGCGCGGATGCCTGGCAGCACTGCAGTGACATGCAGTTCATCCAGGGTTTCCACGATATCCACGGGCGGTTCCCAGGCAGGCAGCCGGGCGCGGGAACGTTGGATTTGGAAAAACAGGCGATTGAGCCGCTCTGCCTTTTCCAGCATTTCAATGGCTTGAAGCCACATCCAGTCGAGAGGATCGCGGTGTTGCATTATGTCCCTCTTGTGTCAATCAAAAAGATGGAGGCGGTTTCTAATTTTCGTTGTTTTTGTGATAAGGTTCATCGACTCCCTTACCCGCCGGATCTAACGTCTGGAAAGGCGGTTGGATCTGCGGGAGGAAGGGTGAATCTGTGTTCATATCTGTATTCATTATTTCTTCATTTTGGCTGGTCAGTTTCTGCTATCAGCTCCGGAAAATCCTTGTCCGCACCGGATGGCAATGGCCCATGGGGTTGTTTCATCCAGGCCAGAATATCCTGCCAGTAACGCTTGGCCTGAAGGTCCCTAAGCAGCATGTGATACCCCTGGGAATACCAAGCTGCTTTGAGTATCCCTGAGTCGGCCTGGCGAATAAACATCAAGGTGGGTTGCTTGGGTACGATTTCATCCTTTTCCCCATAAAGCAGCAGGGTAGGGGTGTGCAATCGGGGCGCGGATGCCAGGGCAAGGTCCATCAAATTGGTCAACCCGGCAATGGCGTCAATCCGAGTGGCCTTGATCACCAGAGGATCCCGGGAAAGGGCTCTCAGCATTTCAATATTATCGGAGGGAGTGATCTCCAGTCCCTTGCCGGTCAGCTTCATCCAGGGTGCCACATGGCTTCCCAGCCACAACACGCTGCGTTGATACCAAGGCATGGTCCAACGCGCCCAAACGGCAGGGGCCGCCAGAATCAAGCCATCCACGTCGGGGAGCCCGTTGGCGGCGGCAACGGCAGTGACCGCGCCGCCCATGCTTTCTCCCAGCACGTAAAGCGGGGTGTACGGATAACGTTGTCTCAATAGAGCAGCAAAGGTCGCCAAATCCTTGGCGTAAACCTTGGCTCCCGCCCATCTTCCCCGCTGCGGGGAAGCGCCGAATCCCCGCTGATCATAGGAAAAAACGGCAATACCGGCCTGGGTGAAATAGCGGGCGGGTTGCTCGATAAAGCGGCCGTAGTCATTGAAGCCGTGCAGGGCGATAATCACAGCCTCTGGCTGTTTGTCCGGCTGCCATTGGTGTAAAGGCAAGGGCCAGCCGTCATGGGTGATAAAAGTATCCGATGTCAATGCAGGTCCGTCCAATACCGCGGGAGGGACAGGAGGGTGAGTGGCGCAGGCACTCAGAAACAATAGGGCGAACAGGGACAGATAGCCAAAAGTTTTCATAGGCGTTCAATGAATTCTTTAACTTGTTCCCATTGATTTTCCGGGACTTGAAGGGTTACTTCAACTTGACTCCCAAATTGCGCGTCACCCATTAATACCCCCAAAGGTTCCAGGCGTTTGGCCAATGTTTGATAGGCCGGGTAATCAATGGTTATGGTCATGGTTCGATAAACGATATGGGGATGAATTTGCGCAATTTCAAGTACCTGTCGGGCGGCTTGGCCATAGGCCCTGGCCAGGCCGCCGGCGCCCAGTTTGATACCGCCAAAGTAGCGGATGACCGCCAGGCAGCAATTAACCAGCTCCTTGCCTTGCAGGTGGGCAAGAATTGGACGGCCGGCGGTTCCCGAAGGTTCACCGGCGTCGGAAAACCGCTCTCTCAGTCCCTGATCGGTCAACAGGCGCCAGGCAAAGGTAACGTGGCTGGCTTGAGGGTGTTGGGAATACATTTTTGCCAGAAAGCCTTGGACTTCTTCCAGGTTCCGGCACGGCGCTATCACCGCAATAAAGCGCGAGCGTTTGATGTGGTATTCGGTTTGACAAGGCTGGGAAATACAGTAATCAGGCACAAGACAGGATTGGCTGGTTCAAAGTACCAGTATAACCAATCCTTCAAAATGTATGGATAGAGGGTGGGGCTTTCAAGGACCCTATCAACGGTTCCCACTGCCAGAAAAGGGCAAATGGGAGGACTTGTGATTATAAACTGAAGTGGCTGATATCTTTGCGGATAGCTGAAGACAAGGCTGCCAGATTTCCGCTGTTTTCGGAAATTTGATTGGATCCCTCCAGGGTTCGAGTAGTGACGTGATAAATATTTTCCATGCTTTGTTTGATGCCGTTGGCGGCTTTGGATTGCTGTTCGGTTGCGCTGGCAATTTGTAGAATCATTTCATCGATGCGGGTAATCGAATCCATAACACCCGACAGGAATTGACTTTCCAATTTGGTGTTTTCCACGGTGGTCATGGAAATCTTCTTGCCTTCCTCCATCACCTCGACGGCTTTCAAAGTGCCTTCTTGAATGCGCTGAATCATGCCCTGGATTTCCTGGGTGGCTTCTTGAGTCCGGTTGGCCAAGGTTCTGACTTCTTCGGCAACGACGGCAAACCCTCTTCCCTGTTCTCCCGCCCTGGCGGCTTCAATGGCGGCATTCAGAGCAAGGAGATTGGTTTGTTCCGCGATGCTGCCGATCACATCCAGTACCGCGCCGATTTTTTCTCCGTCCGCCGCCAGGTTGCCAATAACCTTGGTGGCTGTTTCTATTTCCTGGCTTAAGGTCAAAATAGTGTTGGCGGTTTCTCGCGAAATTTTACTTCCCTCCGAGATATCCTGATTGACTTTTTTGGTGGAATCGGCGGTTTGCAATGTGTTTTTGGCGATGGCTTCGACGGTGACGGCCAATTCATCGATAGCGGAGACCACTTTGTGTATTTCTTCCCGCTGGTGGTCTACATCTTTACAGGAGGCGTCACAGGTGGTTGACATTTGTACCGCCGAATCGCTCATTTCATCAATCATTTGCTCCATGTGTTGGATGATATCCGAAAATTGCGCGGCCATATTATTGAAGGCATCCGCCAGGTCGGAAAATTCATCCTGGTTTTCAAGGGAAATTCTGGTTTTCAAATTGCCTTTGCTTAATTGCTGGGCGCCGCGATTGAGGGTGTCAATCGCGCTGATGAAAGATTCGTGAAAGCCCGCAAAGAAATACAGGGCCAATGCGGTCAGGAGGAGGGAGATTGATGCCAAACCGTACATTTTCCCTTTCATGTGACCAATCCTATCGGTCAAGCGTTGATCGAGCTGGGGAATTAGCCCGTTCAACACCGTGAGACTAGAGTCGATGACCTTGCTGCCACGGCTGAAAACTTCTGTCGCATCCGCTGCAATGAATTCCTGGCTTAGAATTTGATTATGCAGGAAAGTTAAATAATTCCTGGCGCTGGTAATGCTGTTTGAGAATTGACTGGAAATTTTGCCGGCAGATTGGGTCTGCTCCAGTATGCGTTTGGCGCGTTCCATTTGGCCGATGCTTTTTTCCACATTGGTCAGCAGTACCGATAATTTGATTTGTTCTTCGCGGTCGATTTGCTGTTTGGCGGCCATGCCGGAAGCCATGCCTCGGGCTTGTCCCAGATTTTCAACCATCTGGGGCAGGAAGTTGGTTATGGAGGCACTGAGATAATGGGTATCCAGTTGGGTGTCCAGAGTGAGGTTGGAGCGGTCGCTGATATCGTTGATAAGTGTTAGAAGGTCGGCCACCAGCTGCGAATGGCGTTTGAAAATCACTGTACGATTGCTGCTGTCACTGGAATCTTGGGACAACTGCTTCCAGGTGGTTTTGATCCTTTGCCAAGCATCACTGACGGCAAAAAGCCCTCCCAGGCGCTGATCGATGGCATCGACGGCTTGAAGGTCCTGGGCGATCTGCTGTCTTTTTTGCAGGATTTTCTTTTTCAGTGAGTGTTTTCCCGCCAGGTAAGCGTTGGTCATTCCCCGGTGTTCCGGAAAGTGTTGTACCAATTTGATCAGAGGGGTGATGTATTCCAGCCCTTGCCGTTCTTTCTCGGTAAAGTGGATTGCCCGGATTTCCGCCATCACCAGAAAAACCAGCGTTATCAATATCGGGATCATGAAGACTGCGGAAATCAAAAGCATCTTGCTGGAGCATTTCAGCCGGTTCATGAGTGAAGTGGCAGGTGAGGTAATCATAAAGCTTTTCCTGTAACGATAACGTGCAATATTGGGTTTGGCAGATTGAATTCAGTACAAGAATGCAAAAAACTGAAAATCTCTGATGAATAAGTTAATTCCCCATAGATAGAAAGGTAGTCGATAAAACGGCAGTGTAAAATCAAAAAGACCAATGCCTGGGAAATGGTCAAGAAGTGAGCAGTAGTGTTGGTTTGGAGGCAGGGAGCTGGACTGGCGACGGGTAACGCAAAAAGAAAGCGTTAATTAAGACCGATTTTTTTGTCGGTTTCCCGTGCCAAGCGAATCAAACGGGAAGAAATTTCAACAGGAGATTGTGATATCGGCTCGAGGCCTTGAAGTTCGGAAGGCAGGGTAGCCAGGTTGTCAGCCACTTTTTTACGGATGGTTGTCAATGGTGCTCGAGATTGAAGGCGTTTGCCTTTTTTCATCACAGGCATCAGCAGGGGCTCGCCTTGTTGCGGATCGTCGATCAGGGTGATGGTGTCTTTTTCTATCTTTCCTGCATCATCATAACGGCGGAAGACTTGCTTGCGGCCAGGCCAGGTTTGTTTGCCCTTGGATATCTTACGCCGTGGGATGCCGGCGTATTCTTGCAGTTTGTAGGCGCAATTGAGATAGGGGGCATCGCTGGAAGTGGTCAGTTTGGTGCCGACGCCAAATCCATCGATGGGAATGTTGTCCCGGGTGAAGCGCATCAAAGCGTATTCATCCAGATCGCCACTGGCAAAAATGCCGATGTGCTGAAGGCCGGCACGGTCTAATTTTTCCCTCACTTGTATCGCCAGGCCGGCCAGGTCGCCGCTGTCGATGCGTACTGCCTTGACGGTGATGTTATCCCGCTTCAATTCTGCTTGCAGAGAGATCACTTTATCCACGGCTTTCAATGTGTCATAGGTATCAATCAGCAGCACCACGTTCGTGGGCTGACTGTGGGCGAAAGCACGGAAAGCTGCCAGTTCGTCGTCATGGGCCATGATGTAGGAATGGGCCATGGTGCCGAAGATGGGGATGCCAAACGCCGTGCCCGCCAGGACGTTGGAGGTGCCAGTAAAGCCGGCCATATAGGCCGCCCGGGCGGCCAGCAGCCCGGCTTCGCTGCCGTGGGCCCGGCGCAGGCCGAAATCCACCAGCAACTTGTCAGGGGCGGCTAGGACACAGCGGGCGGCTTTGGAAGCAATCAAGGTTTGAAATTGCAGCAGGTTGATGAGGCGGGTTTCCACCAGTTGGGCCTGGGGCAAAGGGGCGGTGACCCGGAGAATCGGTTCGTTGGGAAAAAAGACAGTGCCTTCTGGCATGGCGTCCACATCGCCGGTAAAAGTGAGATTGGCCAGCCAGTCAATGAATTGAGAGGAAAAGAAGCCGGATTGCTTTAGAAAGTTACATTCTTCTTCCCTAAAACGGAGGTTTTCCAAATAGTCCAGGGCCTGTTCCAGACCGGCGGCAATCAGGAAATTCCGGTTGGGGGGGGATTTGCGCACGAACAGTTCGAAAACGGCGGTGTCGTCCATGCCCTCCTGCCAATAGCCTTGCAGCATCGTCAGCTGGTAAAGGTCGGTGAGGAGGACGCTTTGAAGATCGGTCATTCGTCCAGATCTTCAAAGGTGATGAAGCGGGCGCCCAAGCGGCGCATTTCATCCAGGGCTTTGGCTTCATCTTCCGGGTGAACATTGACGGCGCGGATGGCGTCGGTCAAGAGGCATACTTCGAAGCCGTTGACAATGGCATCGCGAACGGTGTTGAGCACGCAGTAGTCCGTCGCCAGGCCACCGATGAATAAACGTTGGATGCCCAAACGCTGCAATTTTTCCGCCAGATGGGTTCCTTGAAAGCCGGAATAGGCTTCCCGGGTCTTCTCCGTGGCCTTGGAAACGACTTCCGTCTCTTCGGGTAATTTCAATTCAGGCGCGAATCGTGCCCCATCGCTTCCAGCAATGCAATGGGGGGGCCAGGGACCGCCCTGGGGTTGAAAGGAACAGTGATCGGGCGGGTGCCAGTCGCGGGTGGCAAAAACAGGCCGCCCCCGGGCGGTGAAATAGTCGATATAGCGGTTGAGAACCGGGATGATTTCATCCCCTTTGGGAACCGCCAAGGCACCGCCAGGGAGGAAATCTTTCTGTACATCAACAATCAACAATGCATCTTGAGATGTCGGCTTGATCATTGGCGCACTTGATTGATGATGATGGTGACCGGTTTATTGTGCGGCACGGAAACCGGTTGTGTCCAGCCCTCCAGATCACCGGGCGCGCCTTTGGCATTGCCGGTTTTGGCAATGCGCGCTCCCAGGATGACTTGATCGAATTTGGACAATTTCATTTGCGGCATCATGGCCATGGAATCATCCAGGGTGACGGTCAAGGGCAGGTCCTTGACTTGTTTGCGGACAATGGCCAAAGGCATGGGCGGCCCCTTGGCGGCCCGGGCGAAGATAAACAAACTGTCGCTAGGGGCGGCTTTTTGTGTTAGTTCCGGCGCCAGGGAGACGTTGACGGTAATCGAAGCCTCCGAAGTTGCCTGAGCCGTCTGAGCCGCCTGAGAGGTAACTTGCAGGCCTGTCCGCTCCATCATGCTGATGAGCTGTTTGGCTGCGGGACTTTGGGGCGGCATTTGTTTTAGCAGTGTCTCCCAGTATTGTTGGGCAGTTGGTTTGTCCCCTTTTTGAATGGCTGCCATGCCGGCCAGCCACAGAGCGTAAGGATAATCTTTATGGGTTTCCAACACTTGCTGGATCAGCTTTTCCGGCTCGCCTTGCAAGTTTCCTTGCTGGGTTTGGGCCAGGGCTTCCGCGTAGCGCAGTTTCAGTTCCGGATGCTCGGGGTTGAGCTTCAATGCCTTGGCATAGGCTTGCAGGGCTTTTTGCGGGTGTCCCAGTGCTTGATAAGTACGGGCCAGCAGTACCCAGCCTTCCAGGTCTTCAGGGTTTTCCGCAAGCCGGGTGTTGAGCCGTTCCACAGCGGCTTCCAGGGATGGGGGGGCTTGGGTCCGGGCCTGGACACCGTTGACAAGATCGGGCCGTCCCAATTGCAGGTATAGCGCAAAAGCAATGACAGGCAAGCTGAGCAGGCTGGCGAGGACAAGAGAGAGCCCTTTGTAAGGAGTTGCAGCCGTATCATTGGCGGCATTGTTTTGAGGCAATTGGTCGAGCAGTTCCCGGTCCAGTTCCATGGTCAGCCGTTCGAATTCAGCCGGACCGATTTTGCCCTCTGCCAATTCCTGTTCCAGTTCTTGCCGGCGCTGGCGGTGGACAGCCAGGTTGGCATTGATTTGGGTTTGGGAGGAAGGGGAGATGGGTTTGCGCAGGTGCCACCAGAACAAACCATAGGCCAACAGCAGGGTGGCCGCGGCCAGGAGCCAGAAGGTCAACATGGGTTACTCTTCCTTGTGTAAAAATTGGTTCAATCGGTGCCGTTCTTCCTCGGACAATGCTTCGGCGGATTGCAGTCGCCGCCGCTTGACCAGCCGCCAAAAGATCAATGCGCCGATGGCAAGGGCCGCGAAGGGTCCAAACCAAAGCAAGGCGGTGGTTTTTTTGACCGGCGGCCGGTAGAGCACAAAATCCCCGTAGCGGTTGACCAGAAAATCGACGATTTCCTGGTCTTGTTTGCCTTCGATCAACATCGCATAGACTTCGTCTCGCAGGTCTTCCGCGAGATCGGCGTTGGAGTCGGCCAGGGATTGATTTTGACAGACGAGGCAGCGCAATTCTTCGATCAGATGCTGGTAACGCTTTTCCAGTGCCGGGCTGGGGAAGTGGCGGATTTCTATCCCGGCACTGGCGCCAGGCAGGTTCAGAAATAACAAAGCCAGGAATAAGGTGATTCTCATGATTTCTTTTTCAGATAGCGGATCAGCGGCGCCAGCTTTTGCTCCCAATCTTGCAGGGTGATGGGGCCGATGTGTTTGTAGCGGATGATGCCTTTTGGATCGATGATGAATGTTTCGGGAACGCCGTAGACGCCCCAATCAATTGCTACCTTGCCGTCGGCGTCGAATGCATTGATTTCATATGGGTTGCCCAGATTGGCGAGCCAGTTGCGGGCGGCCTGGCGGGTGTCTTTATAATTGAGTCCGATAATGGCGACTTCCCCCTGGCGCGCCAATTCCACCAGGAAGGGATGTTCCTGGCGGCAGGCCACGCACCAGGAGGCCCAGACGTTGAGCAGAGTCACCTTGCCCTGGAAAATATCCGCGCCGATGGTGCGGTTGGGGTTTTCCAGGGTGGGGAGCTGAAACCGGGGCGCGGGTTTGCCAATCAAGGGGGAGGGAACTTCCCGGGGATTCAGGGTCAATCCCACGGCCAGCAAAACCACCAAGCCCACAAATAATCCCAAGGGCAGGAGATATTTCAACATCAGCCTTTCACCGTCAATGCGTGTTCTGTCAGGGTATCTGCCTGGCGAGCAGGCTTGATGGCGCGGTAGCGCCGGTCGGCTGCCGCCAGCAGGCCGCCACCCATCATCAGCAAGCCCCCGAGCCAGATCCAGCGAACCGCCGGCTTGACATACAGGCGCACGCTCCAGGCCCCGTCTTCCATGGCTTCTCCCAGGGCCACATAGATATCCCGGGATAATGCCGGATCGATGGCGGCTTCGGTCATGATATTGCGCTGCACCGGGTAAAAACGTTTTTGCGGTTTGAGGGTGGCGATTTTTTCATTTCCGGCATAGATTTCGAACGTCCCTTCATCGGCGGTGTAGTTGGGCCCTTCTTGTTCGGTGACTCCCTGGAAGACAAAGCGGTAGTCACCCAGTTGGGCGGAATCGCCGGGCGCTAGGCGGACGGTTTTTTCCGTGCTGTAGTGGTTGGAGATGGCCACCCCCACCAAAAAGACCGCCAGGCCGAAATGGGCCAGGGTCATGCCGTAAAAACCGGTGGGTTGCTTCAACCCCCGCCACCCCTGGCGCAGATGGACTCTTTGAGCCAAGGGCAAGAGTGAGGTGCTGGCCAGCCAAATGGCACAGGCCAACGCGGCAAAGCTCTTGATCTGTTTGGGATCAAACCAGATGCTGGTGATGATGGCGGCGGCTATCAAGCTGGCTGGAATAAACCATCGGATTTGCCGCCAGAGTTTTGCCAGATTCCCCTGGCGCCAGGCCACCAATGGCCCGATGCCCGCCAAAACGAACAAAGGCGCGGTGACCGGGGTAAAAACGCTGCTGAAGTAGGGGGGACCGACAGAGATTTTGCCCAGTTTGAGGGCATCCAGCACCAGCGGGTACAAAGTGCCCAACAAGACACTGGCAGCGGCAATGACCAGCAGAATATTGTTGAGCAGGAGCAGGGATTCCCTGGAAAACAGGGAAAAACGGGCATGATCTTTGACTGCCGGGGCGCGCAAGGCGTAGAGGAGCAGGGAACCGCCGATCACCAGCCCCAGGAAAATCAAGATGAACAATCCTCTTTCCGGGTCGTTGGCGAAAGCGTGGACAGACACCAGAACGCCGGAACGCACCAGAAACATGCCCAGCAGGCTCAGGGAAAAAGCAAAAATCGCCAGCAAAACCGTCCACACCTTGAAGGCGCCGCGTTTTTCCGTGACCGCCAGGGAATGGATCAGCGCTGTCGCCATCAGCCAGGGCATGAATGAAGCGTTTTCCACCGGATCCCAAAACCACCAGCCGCCCCAGCCCAGTTCATAATAGGCCCACCACGAGCCAAGGGTGATTCCCAAGGTGAGAAACGACCAGGCAATCAGCGTCCACGGACGTGACCAGCGGGCCCAGGCAGCATCCAGAGAACCGGAAAGCAGAGCGGCTATAGCGAAGCTGAAGGGAACCGCCATGCCTACATAACCCATATATAACATGGGAGGATGAACCGCCAGGCCGAAATCCTGTAGCAGGGGGTTCAAATCCCGCCCGTCCGGCGGCATGGGGATCAAACGCTCAAAGGGGTTGGAGGTCAGGAGGATGAACAGCAAAATACCAATGCTGATTAACCCCATGATGCCTAGAATGCGGGCCACGAAAGGCTCCGCCAGGCCGCGGTTGAAAATGCTCACGGCTGCGGTCCAGAGTCCCAAAATCAGCGCCCATAACAGAACTGAACCTTCGTGAGCGCCCCACACGGCGGCAATGCGATACATTAAGGGCAGGGCGGAGTTGGAGTGTTCGGCCACATAGCGCACGGAAAAGTCATTGCTGATAAAACTCTGGGTCAGGCAATAGAATGATACTGCCAGAAACAAAAACTGGGCCCGGGCCGCGGGACGGGCCACCGCCATCCAGATGGGCACTTTCAAGGCCGCTCCAGCCAAGGGAAATACTGCCTGAAGTATCGCCATCAACAGTGCTATTACAAGGGCTAATTGTCCGAATTCCGCAATCATCGGTTGGCTCCCTTGAATTCATCCACCGTGGGCATGGCGCCGGTTTTTTTCAGCGCATCGGCGACTTCCGGCGGCATGTAGTTTTCATCGTGCTTGGCCAGCACTTGACTGGCTTTGAACAGGCCATCGGGTTGCAGTTGGCCGATGGCGATAATCCCCTGGCCTTCCCGGAAGAGGTCCGGCAATATGCCGTCATAAAAGACAGTTACCTTGGCGTTGCCGTCGGTCAGGGTGAAGCGGACGGCCAGGCTATCCGGCTGCCGCTTGACGCTGCCTTTTTCCACCAGTCCTCCTACCCGGAAGGCATAGCCGGTCGGCGCTTCCCCGGCCTGGACTTGAGAAGGGGTGTAGAAATAGAGCAGGTTTTTTTGAAATGCCGCCAAGGCCAGAAAGGTGGCCAGGCTGACCCCGGTGATGATGACGGCAACCCAGATCATTCGGCGTTGGCGCGGTGTCATGACAGATTCTCTTGTTGTTTGAGGCTGCGTTGCAAGGCTTTGAAAACTTCCCGCTTGCGCAGCAAGGTTGAGACCCAATTCCAGGTCAAGACGATGGCGGTCAGCCCATAAGCGCTCCAGACGTAGGCGCCGTACCCGCCCATGTGGATAAATTCATTCCATGTCATCAGATCACCTCCCTGTTGTTGGAGAGTGGGGACGGTTGCAAGTTCCCCATAAGTTCCCGCACCCAGCGGCTGCGCCGTTCCCGGTACAGCAGTTCGACCCGGGCCCGCATCAGCAAGAGGGTAAAGAAATACAACTGAAACGCCAGGGCCATCAATAACAAAGGCCAGAGCATGCTGCTGTGAATGGCGGGTTTGTCCATGCGGGTCACCGTCGGGCCCTGGTGAAGAGTGTTCCACCATTCCACCGAATAGTGAATGATGGGGATGTTGACGCTGCCGACGATGGCCAGGATTGCCCCCGCGCGGGCGGCGGTGCGGGGATCTTCAATGGCGTTCTGAAGGGCGATGTAGCCCAGATAAAGGAATAACAGGATCAGTTCCGAGGTCAAGCGGGCGTCCCATACCCACCAGGTGCCCCACATGGGCTTGCCCCAAATGGAGCCTGTCACCAGCGCCAAAAAAGTAAACGAGGCGCCGATGGGGGCAGAGGTCATGGCCATGATATCGGCCATTTTCATATTCCAGATCAGGCCGATGCCCCCGCATACCGCCATAAAGACATAGATGAACAATGACATCCAGGCGGCGGGCACGTGGACGAACATGATCCGGTAACTGTCTCCCTGCTGGTAATCGGGTGGCGCGACCCATAATCCCAGATAAAGCCCGACCACCATCAATAGTAAGGTAATGCCCCCCAGCCAAGGAATCCAGGCGCCGGCAATGCGGTAGAAGTGCTTGGGAGAGGCTAGTTTATGGAAAAATGACCACATAGAACTACCCTGTAAAAGTTTTCAAACATCCTGTCGGCAACTGGGAATGGATTTCAGTCAGGAGGTGTGCCCATCTGAGCTGGGGCTGATTTTCAGCCCATGCCCGGTTGACTTGCGAAAAGAATCTTTTATCCATGATCAACTAAATAAGGTGTAAAAAAAAGCAATGATACCAGATCAGCCCAAACTGATGCGCACCGCTGCGGCAATGGCCAGCGGTGACAGGGTCAACGCCAAGACTAACAGGGCCGCCAGAAAATACAGCTGGCCACTGATGGGCAGGCCCGCTGCCGCTGCCGATACCGCGTTGGTGGCGAATATTAAGATAGGAATGTAGAGGGGCATGACCAACAAGGTCAGTAACACGCCGCCCCGTTTGAGTCCCACCGTCAAAGCGGTGCCTACCGCGCCAATCAAGCTCAACAAAGGGGTGCCCAAGGCCAAGGTGTAAACGAGCGCCCAGGTGGCAGCGGCGGGCATGGAGAGCAGCAGCGCCAAAACCGGGGCCATCAAAATCATTGGCAGGCCGCTGACCAGCCAGTGGGCCAGAATTTTGGCGGCGAGCAACAGCGGCAAGGGTTGAGGGCTGAGAGCAATCTGTTCCAAGGTGCCGTCCTGGAAGTCGCCGCGGAACAAATTTTCCATGGAAAACAAGGCCGACAACAATGCCGCGATCCACACCGCACCCGGGGCAATGGCGCGGAGCAGATCGGGTTCCGGACTGATGCCAAGGGGATAGAGGCTGACAATCATCAGAAAGAACAACAAGGGATTGGCCAACTCGCCCCGGTGGCGGAAGGCCAGCAGCAGATCGCGGCGCAAGATTGCCCAAAAGGCAGACAATGGACGGGATGCCATAAAATTAAGACTGTAATTAATAATCGTTCAAACAGAGTTTGCGTACCGGCAGGCTGGATTCCAGCAAGTGATGGGCCGTCAAAATAATCATTCCACCTTTTTTGAGATGGCGATCCAACAGATCCTGCAACCAGGCGCGCCCCTGGACATCCAAAGAGGTAAAGGGTTCGTCCAGAATCCACAAAACAGCCTTTTGCAACAGCAACCGGGCCAGGGCGATGCGTTGGCGCTGGCCGGCCGAGAGGGTCCGTGCGGGCACGTCTTCATGGCCTTGCAGACCAACATGAGTGAGGACCTCCGATAAATCCGGCTCGCTATCTGCTGGATGAAGTTTAAGCACCAGTGCCAGATTTTCCAAAGGAGTTAGATCTCCCTTGATGCCGGCTTGATGGCCGATATAGGCCAGCTTTTCCAAAAAACGGCCGCGATTTTTCCTTACTGATTCTCCCTGCCAATAGATTTCCCCCGAGGCGGGCGGGCTCAAGCCGCACAAGATCCTGAGCAGACTGGTTTTGCCGCTGCCGTTTTCACCCTCCACATGCAGTATCTCGCCAGGATCAAGGGAAAAGTCGAGCCTTGAAAACAACACTCTGTCGTTGCGAATACATTCCAGGTTTTCGGCGCTGAATAGTCCTTTATTTTTTGACAACTTTGGGTATTCCATCAGTGGTTTGGTTCTATACTTGAGTGAGCGATAGCTGTGGTGGCTGAAACCTGTTACTTTTAGTTTGTTACAATCGGGTTATATTCCAAATATTCATAAAAATGTATCGATTAATAACTAACTGATATTGTTTTGCGTCGAATTCTGCTGTCAATCACTGTCATCGTCTTCCTGGGCATGGTTTTTGGGGGGGTTGCCCGCCTCGATCAACCAAGATTGGCCCCCTTGCGCGTCGGCACCAATGTCTGGCCCGGTTACGAGCCCCTTTATCTGGCCAGGTCCATGGGATTATACCGCGATAATGACATTCATTTGGTGGAGTTGCATTCGGCCACCGACGTCCTTCACCTTTTCCGCAACGGGGAACTGGATGCCGCCGCTTTGACATTGGACGAAGTCTTGACCTTGCTTCAGGACCACTACGACCTGCGGGTGGTTTTGGTCATGGATGTGTCTGCCGGCGGCGATATGTTGTTGGCCCGGTCCGATATCGGTGTGTTGCCGCAACTACGGGGCAAGACGATTGGCGTCGAACATAGCGGGGTCGGCGCGATTTTACTCGATGGTGCGCTGGCTGCCGCGGGACTTACACTGGATGACATCAATTTGAAAAGGTTGACCGTGGCCGAACATCGCCGGGCGTTTTTGCAAGGCCGGGTGGATGCGGTGGTAACCTTTGATCCGGTGGCCACTCATCTGCTACAAGATGGCGCCAGAAAACTGTTTGATAGCAGCAGGATTCCGGGCCGCATCGTTGATGTGCTGGTGGTGAGAAAAGACGCCATCGAACCCTACCGGGAGGGGTTGAAGCGGCTTGTTCACGGTTATTTTCAGGCTGTGCAATTCTTGAAAGATTCTCCCCGGAAAGCGGTGTTGCAAATGCAAGGCCGGCTGGGATTGTCCCCGGAGGGAATACTGCGCTCGTATCAGGGAATGAGACTGCCTTCATTGCAAGAAAATCGGGATTAT